>CAZBCB010000379.1:0-3346 GCA_964489905.1 uncultured Bacteroidales bacterium | reverse complement strand
TAATGACTTACCAACAGTCATATTCCTGAAACCTTCATAATAAAACAAAAAAATCCTTCGGATCATTTTAAATACTAATTATTTCAGAAATTTATAAAAAAACATTACAAAAAGAAAATTGTTCTTTTCGTCTCATCAGAAAAATACTTTTCCTTTCTGCTAATATTAATATCTTTACAGCAAATTAACCAATTATTTTTTTCTGTATATGAACGAAAATCACATTCTGGATATTACCAAAGATATCAGCTGGATTGGAGTACTGGACAAAGACATTGTTACTTTTGACATTGTAATGGAAACGAAGTATGGCACCACCTATAATTCTTATTTCATTGATGCTGAAAAGAAAACACTTATCGATACCGTTAAGGAATCATTCAGGGAGCAGTATTTTAACAAGCTGAAAGAGCTTACCAATATTGCAGATATTAGTTATATTATAGTAACCCACACTGAGCCTGATCATTCAGGCTGCCTTGGGGCATTGCTCGAAATAGCACCCAATGCAGTAGTGTATGGCAGTCGTCCGGCCATCAGTTATCTGCAGGATATGATAGGGAAACCTTTCAATTATGTTTTTGTTAAAGATGGGGATACATTAGACCTTGGCAATAAAACCCTGCGTTTTATTTCAGCGCCTAACCTTCATTGGCCCGATACCATCTATGCCTATGTTATTGAAGACCAGATATTATTTACTTGTGATTCATTCGGCGCTCATTATTGCCATCCCGAAATGTTTGATGATAAAGTGGGTGATTATCACGATGCGTTTAAATATTATTTTGACGTTATTTTAAAGCCTTTCAGCCAGTTTATGCTGAAAGCCATAGAAAAAATCAAACCGCTTGAAATAAAAGTTGTTTGCCCCGGCCATGGCCCCATTTTACGAACCAACTGGAGAGAAATCATCAGACTAACCGAAAAGTATTCAGAACAATATATGGCTGATTCACTTTGCAAAGATAATCATGTTCTCATTACCTATGTCTCAGCTTATGGTTATACAAAACAAATGGCCGAAATTATTGCAAAAGGAATCAATGAAGTGGTTGATTATCAAGTTTCAATAGTTGATATTGAAAATATATTGCCTGGCGAGCTTGAAGAATTAATTGTGAAAAGTAAATCAATTCTTATTGGTTCACCAACTATTAACCAGAATACCCTTATGCCCGTTTACAAGATGTTTGCACTTATTAATCCTATTCGTGATAAAGGTAAAAAGGTAGCAGCTTTTGGCTCCTACGGATGGAGCGGTGAAGCCGTAAAAATGATTGAAAACAACCTGAGGGCATTAAAATTAAATGTGGTTATGGAAGGAATTTCTACAAAATTTTCACCCGATGCAAAGAAAACAGAACAACTTATTGAATTTGGCCGCGCATTTGCTGAACATATTAAAGTTTAATTACCGGGAAGATATGATTTAGAATCAATTGTGTGGCCCCTGCATTCTGTAAAATAAAATCTTTTGCAATTTCTCCGATATGTTTTCTTTCTGCTGCGTTTTCTATCAGATGGTCAAACACTGATTGCATTGTGTCAAAATTATTAATACTGAAAGCTCCTCCAAGTTTGAGCAATTCAATGGCCTCGTTGAACTTGTTGTAATGAGGCCCAAAAATAACAGGTATTCCATAAACGGCAGCTTCAAGAATATTATGGATGCCTTTCCCGAAACCTCCTCCGATATATGCGATTTCGCCGTAACGGTAAAGTGAAGACAACATACCTATATTATCAATAATTAAAACCTGCTTGTCAGCTATATCAGTCTGACCGGCTGCTGAAAATCGCACAAAAGACTTTTGAAGCTGACGTATGATATGCTGAATATGGTTTTCATCAATTTCATGCGGGACAATAATAAATTTTGAAGAGCTATGTTGCGTATTAATATACTGAATAAGTAATTCTTCATCCTTTGGCCATGTGCTTCCTGCAACAAGACATAGCTGGCTATTTTTAAAAACAGAAGCTATTTCAATCTCCTTTGCCTGCATGCTTATTTGTTTCACTCTGTCAAACCGGGTATCTCCGCTGACAGAAACATTGGTAATATTTATCTTCTTTAATAATGCTTCTGATTCTTTTGTCTGCACAAACAAATGATTGAAATTCCCAAGTATTTTCCTGAACCAGGCTCCGTACCACCTGAAAAAAATCTGTTGCGGCCTGAATATCCCCGAAACAAGGTAAACTGGTATGTTGCGGGATTTTAAAACAGAAAGATAATGATACCAGAACTCGTATTTAATAAATAATGCCATAACGGGTTTCACAGCTCGAATAAAACGAATTGCATTAGCCCGGGTATCGAGTGGTAAATAAAAAATATAATCCGCTCCCTGGTAGTTTTTCCTGATTTCATACCCCGAGGGGGAAAAGAAAGTTATTAATATTTTATAATCAGGGTAACGGTTTCGTATTTCTTCAATCACTGGCCTTCCCTGCTCAAATTCTCCAAGCGAAGCAACATGAAACCATATAACAGGCCCTTTCTGAACTCTTTCTTCAATTTGCCTGAAAATATTTTTTCTACCCTTAACCCACAAAAGAGCCTTTTTATTAAAAATACAGGCTATTCCTATACCCATCCTGTATATCCTGATAAACAAAGAATATAATAATTGCATAATACAGTTCTGAACTTCTGACAAAGTAAAATATTTTTTGAACATTGTTGGCAGTTTTAATGTTATTCTAATAATTTAGAATGATTCTAAATAAAGATGTTTAACTAAAAAATAATATTATGGCATTTGAATTACCGAAATTAAAATATGATTATGCAGCCCTTGAGCCGCATATAGATGCCCTTACGATGGAAATACACCATACAAAACACCATGGGGCATATACCAATAACCTGAACAATGCGCTTTCAGGTACTGAATGGGAAAACAGAAAAATAGAAGACATACTGGCCAATATTTCAAAATTGCCTGTAGCTGTGAGGAATAACGGAGGAGGTTATTATAACCACAATTTATTCTGGGAAATAATGTCTCCCAAAGGAGGCGGCCAACCCGGCGGTGACCTCGCCGATGCAATCAACAGGTATTTTGGTTCATTTGAAAAATTCAAGGAATTATTTTCAAATGCAGCTATGACCAGGTTTGGATCGGGCTGGGCCTGGCTGATTAAAAGCGGGCATGAATTGAAAATTATTTCTTCGCCAAATCAGGATAATCCTTTAATGGATATTTCCGAGGTTAAAGGTTTACCCATCTTAGGTATTGATGTCTGGGAACATGCCTATTACCTGAAATATCAAAACAGGAGGAATGAATATGTGGCTGCTTTCTGGAATGTAATTAACTGGGAAGAGGTAACCGTA
>CAZBCB010000378.1:0-3353 GCA_964489905.1 uncultured Bacteroidales bacterium | reverse complement strand
ACCCCTGACAATAATTAATTTATTGTCAGGGGTTTTTTTATTAATTTTTTCTATTAACTGATATTAGTCAATTGATCTTCAATTGACGAATCCGGGATTAACAAATTTGAAATAATACTAAGGGTTATATATGTAAGCAATGTGTAAATTTTATATGCTCCCCCTTTTAATCCTCCCCATTTTTTCATAGTTTTGAATAATAAAGCATAAGAAATAGTGTTAAATATTACTATGGCAAGGCTGTTTTTTACACTGCTACTATTAATGCACATCTCTGCAGGTTTGCTTTTTTCACAGACCCGTACGATTACCGGTACGGTTAAAAGTGCCGAGGACAGCCTGCCCCTGCCCGGTGTTACAGTCATTGTAAAAGGTTCTGAAATTGGCACTACCACAAATGTTAATGGTTATTTTTCTGTTAATGTGCCTCTTACCGCTGATACACTTATATTCAGTTTTGTCGGCATGCAGTCAAAATCAGTCGCTATTGGCAGTCAAAGTTCAGTTGACGTTGTACTCGAACCTGAAATTCTTGAAGTTAAAGAAGTAGTTGTTACTGCCCTTGGAATAAGCCGTGACAGTAAAGCTCTGGGATACAGTGCCACCAGCGTTGGGAATGAAGAGATTACCCGAAGCCGCGATCGCAGTATTCTTAATTCATTGCAGGGCAAAGTGGCTGGCGTTGATATCAGTTCGGCCTCAGGTGCTCCCGGATCATCTACCCGTGTTCTGCTAAGAGGTCTTTCATCTCTTGGAAGTTCCAATCAGCCTTTGTATATTATTGACGGAGTACCGGTAAATAACAGCTTTTCTGGCAGTACTTCCATTAACGGAGGTATCGACTATGGCAATAAAATCAATGACCTTAATCCCGAAGATATTGCCAGCATCTCAATACTTAAGGGTGCTTCAGGAGCAGCCCTTTATGGGTCACGCGCTGCAAACGGCGTTATTATTATTACTACAAAAAAAGGATCACAGGCAGTGCAAAGGCCTGAAATCATATTTACTTCTTCTGTAGGTTTTGAATACCCCCTCAGACTTGTAAAATATCAGAACAACTTCGGTCAGGGCTTATATGGCGATGCGGTTTCATACGAAAATACAAGCTGGGGACCTGCTTTTGATAATAAATTTCATTACTGGGGCAATGAAGTAGATAATTCCATCAGAGTAAAATCATACAGAGCCCTTCCTGAAAATGTAAGAGAATTTTTTGTCACAGGGGAAAACTATAACAATTCACTTTCCTTTTCAAGTGGGAATGAAAACATGCAGTATTACCTGTCGTATTCCAACATTTTTCAGGACGGGATTTTCCCGACTAACTCCGATAGTTATACAAGGCATACATTTTCATTAAGAAGTTCAGCAAAACTGTCTGAAAGACTAAAAAGTGAAATATCAGTAAATTATGTTAAAAAAATGAACCGGTTTGTACCCACCGGTCAGGGAGAGCAGTCGGTTTATAATCAGGTAATGCAAACACCACGTGATATCAGTCTGCTTGAGCTAGAAGACATCAACAGTAAATGGAATAATCTGGATAATTACTATTCGCTTTATACGGTTAATCCCTATTTTATCCTCAAGAAGAACGGTAACAAAAATGACGAAGATCGTGTTTATGGCAACATTGACCTCAGTTATAACCTTACTCCGAAACTGGCTGCAAAATTCCGTTTTGGTGCTGACGTTTCACACGAAACTTCTAAATTATGGAGAGCTATTATTGACCCGAAAGGCAATAATGAATATGCCTATATCAACGAGCCGGGCCTTGTCAGTGAGTCGGCCCAGTCAGTACGCCAGCTTAATTATGATTTGTTATTAACATATAATCAGCATATAGGTAAATTTACTGTTGATTATCTTTTTGGATATAACATCAATGAAAGATTCTCCAAAAATCTTTATGCTCAGGTGAGAAGCCTCACAATACCTGAGTTTTATCAGTTGTCGAATTCATCGGAAACGCCGGTAGCAGATGGGGGCATTGGACAAAGAAGGCTTGTAGGTGCATTTGGTAATATTGACATTGGTTTTAAAAGCCTGCTTTTTATAACCCTTACTGCACGAAACGACTGGAGTTCAACATTACCGAAAAAGCATAATTCATTTTTTTATCCGGGAATCAGCTCATCATTTATTTTCAGTGAACTGATGCCATCCATCAGAAAAGTATTATCATTCGGAAAATTAAGGCTTGCCTATACCAGGGTTGGAAATGACGCACCAGCATACCAGATTAATACTGTTTTTGTGAATGCCGGGCATTCCGATGGTTACGGATCTTTACGTTATCCTTTGCCTAACGGTGTTAATTCTTATGAAGTAAGTAACCTCATTGGCAATCAGCAGCTAAAACCGGAACTTACCCGGGAATTTGAAACAGGTACTGATCTGAGGTTATTTAATAACCGCGTCAGCATAGATTTTACGTATTATAACAAAACTACAACCGATCTGATATGGCCTGCTCCTTTAGCCGCATCCTCGGGTTACACTCTTAAAATTATTAACCTGGGCAAAATTACAAACAAAGGAATTGAAGCACTATTGAACGTTACTCCTTTAAAATATAAAGAATTTCAATGGGATATTACTTTCAATTTTTCGAAAAACCGTAATTTGCTTGTTGAACTTAATGATGATCTCGACCGTATTGTGTTTAATTCCCTCGTTGTAGAAGGTGGGCAACAGATTCATTTCGTTGGTAAACCGGGTAAACCGATTGGCATATTTGAAGGCCGCACTGCTATGCGCGATGAACAGGGAAGAATCGTTGTTGATAATAAGGGGCTTCCTAAAGCTGCCAAAGACCTCAAGGAATACGGAACACGCGAATATGATTATATAGCGGGTGCAGGTTCCAAATTATATTTTAAAGGTCTTCAGCTTTCAGTAAATTTCGATATCAAACAAGGCGGTATTATGTACTCACGTACAAAAGACATTTCAGTATGGGCAGGAACAGTGCCTGTTACAACTTATAACAACCGTGAACCGTTTATCATTCCTAATTCAGTTTATGAGGTAGGGCAGGATGCTGAAGGAAAACCTATTTATGCTGAAAATACCATTCCTATAAATGCAGTTACTTTAGTTGATTTTTGGGGCAATGGAGGTACTGAGCTTGATGGTAATTCACTGATTGATAAATCATATATCAAATTGCGCGAGGCAGTTCTTTCTTATGCATTACCTGTCAGGCTGCTTTCCAAAACATTTATCAGAAACCTTGAAATAAGCATAATTGGCAGAAATCTTTTGCTCTGGACACCAAAAGACCAGACCTATATAGACCCTGAGCTCACAACCTTTGGTAATGATCTGGATGCCGACTTCGGAGA
>CAZBCB010000377.1:0-3356 GCA_964489905.1 uncultured Bacteroidales bacterium | reverse complement strand
TGTGTGTATCTACCCCCTAAAAATCGGATAAAAAATTAAAAACAGTTTGATAGTTTTTACAAAAATAGTTTATAATAAACAGTATTATCTCACTTAATTTTTTATTTAATCCAAATTCATCAATTGAAATCAATGATCGAATCTGGGTTAATTCCTAATGATTTCAGGAGGTCCTTATCAACTGAAAATCCTAGTTGAATTGCTTTGATTACATCAGCTCTTGCCTTATCTGTTTCATTAAGCTTAATCCTTGATAAAGCTCTCAGGTAGTAATAAGACCCATTTTCATAAATTGTAATGGCCCTGGAAAAAGCATCAATAGCCTCATGGTGTTCTCCGAGCTGCTGATAGGCATAGCCAATTTTGTTCCATACCTCTCCGGTTTCATCAGGTGCTATAGTTAAATGCTTTTTATAATCATCTATAGCTTTATGGTATTGTTTAGTCAAAATATGTAACATCCCACGGTTTTTGTAGCCATTTTTTGTCAATGGATTTATTTCAATTGCACGGTTCAGGTCAGCTCTGGCACTATCAACCATGCCAATAGCCAGATATGCACCTCCTCTGTTGGCCAGCGCCAGGTCATTATTCGGTTCCACAGCAAGGCACTGTGTATAATCTCTAATTGCTGATACGTATCGCTGTTGCCTGAAATATATGTTAGCCCTGTTTATTAAAGCATCAGTCTGAAATTTATCGAGTTCAATTGCTTTTGTAAACATATCCAGTGCTTCTTTTGTTTTCCCTTCGTTTTTATAAACCAGCCCCCTGTTTCCGTATGCCTGACTGCCCGGGCAGATTTTTATTACCCTGTCCCACAGCGTGGCACTGTTTTTCCATGTAGCACTCAGACGGTTTGTTAATATAACCCATGATAAAATAAGTACAGATAAAACAGCACACCATAATAAAGGGATTTTACCATTGTTGTTATCTATCCTTTGCTGAACAAATACTCCGGCCAGATAGAATGGCCCGATCAGGGGGATATAGGTATATCGGTCGGCTATAACTGCGCTGCCAACAGGGATTAACTGCAATACCAGTATCAGATTTACTATGTAGAAAAGAATGCCAAAAGCAATTGCTTTATTCTTTTTAATAGAAATAACAAATACCCATAGCAACATTAATGAAAACAGAGGTGAAATGAAGTAAGGTAAAGGTAATTTTGCATTTACAGCAGGAAACGGATAAAATGCACATAACCTGACAGGGAAAACTGTTTTTATCAGATACATCATAATTCCGTAATTAGCATACAGTAAGCGCATGAATAAAGGGAAATGCAATGTACCGGTGGCTTCAGATTCTTTCTGAATATGTATAGTAATCAACCCAAATATTACGGATAAAATAAAAAACGGAATTTTTTCAATATAGGTTTGCTTTTGCTTAAGCCGTTCTTTATAAAAATCAATTGCCAGTAAAACAACCGGGAAAATCACAGCTGCCGGCTTTGATAACAACGAAAAAACAAAAAGCAGGAACACAACAGCAAGTGTTTTCAGCTTGTTATTATTTAAATAGTTGAGATATAATATCAGGCCAAGAAGAAAAAAAGTGCTGTATAATAAATCCTTGCGCTCGGATATCCATGCAACAGATTCAACATGTAACGGATGAACTGCAAAGAACATTGCTGTTATGAAGGCAATCCATTTTTTACTTCCTGATATTTTAAATATGAAAATAAAAACCAGAATTGTATTAATAATATGGATAAGAACGTTGACAAAATGAAACCATTTTGGATTTCCATCTGAAATCCAGTAGTCAATTGCTAATGATAACATGTTTACCGGATGGTAATTACCAGAAACAGGTTCAATGATAATTTTATGAATTCTTGTTGGTTTATGAATCGAAGTATTTTTCACAACATATTCTTCATCATCCCAGTTAACAAAGCCAGCTTTAAATACCGGGTAAAAAGCTGCTATTGTGAGTATAATACATGCAACAATCAGCAATCTGGTATATTCCTTTTTGGCTGCTTCTGAGTGAGGTTTGGTTAATACAGATTTTGATTTCATAAATATTATCTGTGAAAAAAATTTAATTATACATTTTTCTTTAATGTAATCAAATAAATGGCAACAAAAAATGTGATTGCGGCACTAATTGTGAATGTTGCCATTGCTCCGAACTTAAACCATATCAGACCGGCCAGTGAACTGGCAATTAAGGTGCATATACTTTGAAAGGCTGTAAATGTTCCGATGGCGGTTGCCACATCACCTTGTTCAGATATGTTGGTTATCCATGCTTTTGATATGCCTTCGGTAGCGGCTGCATACACACCGTACAGGAAGAACAGGATAACAAATCCAACGCCGGAAGAATTAATACCGAATCCTGCATAAACCAGAGCAAAAAGTAATAATCCGGAAACCAACACACGTTTTAAGCCTATTTTATCAGCCAGCATGCCCATAGGGTATGAGAACAAAGCATAAACAAGATTGTAAAAAACGTAAATTCCTATAACAATCCGGTCATCAGCACCCGATTCTTTTATTTTCAGCAATAGGAATACATCGGAGCTGTTAAAAAGGGTAAATACAAGTAAACCGACAACCAGTTTACGATACAATAAAGGACTTGTTTTCCAGTATTTCAGAAAATCAAGAAACGATACTTTGTGAGAAGTACTATTTCTTTGAACTGGTTTTTCTTTCAGGAAAAAAGTACATAATACTGCAATTATTCCTGGTATAAATGCTGTCAGAAATAACAGGCGGTATTTTGCAGGCCATATCCACAAAAAAACCAACGCCAGAAGCGGTCCAAATACTGCTCCCATCGTGTCCATGCTGCGGTGAAAGCCAAACACCCTGCCTTTTGTTTGGGAGGTTGCTTCAGCTGATAATATTGCATCGCGGGCGCCGGTACGTACTCCCTTGCCAAGTCTGTCGATGGTACGTGCAAGAAAAATCCAGAGCGGATATACAAATGCAGCCATCATTGGTTTTGAGATGGTACTCATCAGATAACCAAGCCTGACAAAAGGAACACGTTTTCCGGTTGTATCTGAAAGTTTTCCGAAATATCCTTTACTGAGTCCGGCTGTTGCTTCCGCAAGTCCTTCAAGTATGCCAATTAACAGCACAGAAAAACCGATACTTTTTAAAAATATAGGCATCACCGGATAAAGCATTTCACTGGCAATGTCGGTGAAGAAACTGACAAATGACAGGATGAGGACGGTGCGGGTTATTATTTGTTTTGGTTTCATTTTTTGCATTTCAGCTTAAAAAACATCAGCCTGAGTCTGAGGCTAAAGTTAAAAGAAAATCCTGTTTTGTGCAATGGGTCACCCAATTTTTAAATTTTCATGGCCAGTAACTGCG
>CAZBCB010000376.1:0-3391 GCA_964489905.1 uncultured Bacteroidales bacterium | reverse complement strand
GCTGATCGGTTAACGAATTAAGATCAAGTCCTTTATCCTGCTTATCAATTAAATCAGAAAGTGCTGCAGCGGCCGACATTTTTTGTTGTTGAAAATAATCAGGTTTAAGTGGTGTTTTCATAAGGGTGGAATAGTGAATGCATTCATCGGCTAATTGCTCAGCTTCCTTGATTAAATTTATGCTGTCGCTTTCGGTTAATTGTTCAAACAATTTTTCGAATTCATTCTGGTTTTGCGTCAGTTTTTCAAGATCATACGGTGAGTTGAGATCAAAAATCTTTGCTTCGGTTAAATTCCTGTAATTTTTTAGCACCATAGCTGTTCCGCTAAAGTTATTTTCCTGTGCATATTTAATGGCAAGGTCGGTCATTCGCTGAGCATGCAGGTATGATTCCACAGATCCATCACTTACCAGGTCATTGAATTCTTTTTTAAAGTTCTTTTCTTTTTCAAATAGTTTCTGATAATACATCCGCTGATACTTTATCTGAGTATAGATTCTGTCCTTATATCCATTATAGAAGTCAACAGAATACTGGTCTTTTCTTAGGCGAGCTCTTTCAATTCTTTCTTCAACCATATCCTTTGCTTTAAAAAGCTCTTCATCCACCACATATTCTTCATAAGCTTTAATAAATAATGAATGATCGAGTTCACGCTGAACATGAAACAATGATACATCATGTGATTGTTTTAATCGCGGAATTTGTTGCTGAAGTTCAGCAATACGTATTTCAAGGCTGTCAAAGAAAGCTGCCGGTTTCTTCTGAAGATAGTTTTTCTGGGCTGACAAACATAGTGAATTATGCCACAGCAAAATTCCGGTTAATATTGTTAATATCGTTTTTATTTTTATCATTTTGCGATAACTACACCCATTAGTTATAATACGAACAAAAATGCCAAAGGGTTATAATAAAAAAGTTTAACCCAAGTGCAACGAATTAACAAATTCATCTTACTTGGGTTTAAAAAAATAATGCTGCTTTAAGCTATGCTGCTGAAAGAAATAAAATAATAGCAATTCAGGACTCAGATTTTAATGATTTATCCCGGAGCGCACTTTTCAGTTTTTCAATATCCTTTTTAAGGCCGTTTACCACTTTAAACAGGCCATCCTGAGGCAAAACAGGATCGGGTATTTCGCTGCTTATATAATTAACGAATTTCCATACTTCTTTAATCTCATTAACATGGATATCAAAGGGTTCATAAAGCGGATTCAATGAGTACAATCTAAGTTTATGTTCTGTGTCAATGAGGTTTTCAACAATTTTAAATACAATGCCTTCATCGAGGGTAAGAATGATATAACCATGTCCACTAATTATGGTATTCCAGTCCTGAACAAACTCACCGGTTACCCATGATTCAGGAGGTATGGGCAACATTGAATCGCCGGTAATCTGAAAGGTGCGGTACTTCTTTTGCTTTGACAGAAAAGGCAAATGAAAAACAGGAAGTTCTTTTATAAATTCGGGGTCGGCAAAGCCAGTGGCATAACCGGCTTTAGCCTTTTCGTTGACCAGTTCAATATTTTCGGTATTTTCGCTGTTTACGGTAGTAGCCAGAATCCTTATATTACTGCCTTTAAGATAAACATCACCGCCCCTTTCAAGCTGAGAAAGATTGCTTTCGGAAATTTTTGTCAGGTCAACTTTCAGTAATGTATCAATGGCTATGCCATAATATTTTGAAAAGGCAATTAATGCCTGAATGGTAGGCTGGCTGACTTCATTCTCGTACCCGCTAAGGGTTGATCGTTTCATTTTCAATGCAAAAGCGACATCATCCTGAGTACGGCCTTTGCGTTTGCGCAGAAATTTGATGTTGGAGGCAAAGAACATGGCTTAAAAGATTTAAATTATTAATTTTAATTAGTATTGAATAATGAACCGGGGCTTCCCGTAAGATCGTGCAGGCGATGTCCCTGAACGGATCAATTGATCAGTATAATAATTCCCAGCCCTTGTATTCGGCATCGATTCAACAATTGCTGTAATTAAAACTGAAAAGTCAATTAATCTGCCTTCAGGGTTAAACCGTTGTTTTTTCTTAAATGATTCGTTATTCATAATTATTCGTTCCCTGTTCGGTATTTTAATTAGCCCAGATTCATTAATTAAAAAATCAATTAACGAATCGATCAACAAATATTGAAATTTCATCTTAAAATTAATAAAAAAGATTATATTATAATCATAATTTATGATTATTTAATAATCATTTATCAACAAAAAAATTAAGGAGCAGGTGTGGAAAGAAGTATCATCCATCTTGACCTCGACACGTTTTTTGTATCGGTTGAGCGACTGATAAACAGCAGGTTGATGGGGAAGCCTGTTATTATTGGCGGAATGTCTGACCGTGGTGTGGTGGCCAGTTGCAGTTACGAAGCACGGAGGTATGGTGTCCGTTCGGCCATGCCCATGCGTATGGCCCGGCAATTATGTGCTGATGCTATTATACTGAAAGGGGACATGGATTTATACAGCCGTTATTCAGACATGGTCACTGAAATCATTGCAGACCATGCGCCGGTATTTGAAAAAGCATCTGTTGACGAGCATTACATTGATATTACAGGTATGGACCGTTTTTATGGTTCAATAAAATGGACACAGGAACTGCGCAGGAAAATCATCAAAGAAACAGGTTTGCCTGTATCATCAGGGCTTTCTGTTAATAAAACGGTTTCAAAAATTGCAACCGGTGAAGCTAAACCAAACGGAGAAAAACAGGTTCCCGGTAACCTTGTGAAACCCTTTCTTAATCCGTTATCCATCATCAAAATTCCGATGATTGGCGAAAAAACCTATCACCTTCTACGTTCTATGGGCATAGCTACTATCGGTACCCTTAGCATGATACCTCCGGAAATGATGGAAAAAGTATTGGGGAAAAACGGCATTGAAATATGGAAGAAAGCCAATGGCATTGATACTACACCGGTAACACCCCGGTGGGAACAAAAATCAATAGGCTGCGAACATACTTTTGACAAAGATACTATTGACATGGCTTTGTTAAATGATACACTGGTAAGTATGGTTGAAAAAACCGCATACGAATTAAGGCAGGAGCAAAAGCTTACTTCGTGCGTAACGGTTAAAATAAGGTATTCAAACTTTGATACACACACGTTACAGCAACGAATTCCTTACACTTCATTCGATCATAAACTGATTGAAACGGCAAAAGGGCTTTTCAGAAAACTTTATCAGCGGCGTATGTTGATTCGCCTTATTGGCGTAAGATTTAGCCATCTGGTGCGTGGCATGCCACAACTCAATCTTTTTGAAGACACGCCCGAAATGGTGAAGCTTTACCAGGCTATTGACTCCATGCGAATGCGTTATGGAAGAAAAGCTGTAATAAGGGCAGCAGGAAT
>CAZBCB010000375.1:0-3402 GCA_964489905.1 uncultured Bacteroidales bacterium | reverse complement strand
GCCAAGACCCAATTCCTGCATTTTACGGCGATAAAAAGGAACGTTAAAATATACCCTTTCAATTGTATCTCTGAGTCTCTCGCTTTGAACTTCACGCAATTTATTGCGATCCATGCATTCAAAATGGCTGTTCCAGATTTCCATAATATTAAAATGGATGTGAAAAAATCATATTTTGTATAAATCACTGGCTTTTAAAAGTTCCATCTCATGTTCCCGCAAAGCTTTAATAGCCATTTCGGTATTGTTTGTCCGCAAAATAATGACAGACTTCTCACCGATTGAAAAAGCATAGGTATATTCTATGCTGATATCAAGGTCTGATAATATCTTTAATGCTTTGGCATAAAATCCTGCTTCATTGGGTGTTATTATTGAAAGCACCTCAGTGAGGTTCACGGTAAAAGATTTTTCTTTAAGGATAATCTTAGCTTTTTCGGGGTCAGATACTATCATACGGAGAATACCGAATTCAGAAGTATCAGCAACAGAGAGTGCTGTAATTTTTATATTTTCTTTTCCAAGAGCTTCGAGAACTTCAGTGAGCCTGCCTGATTTATTCTCAAGAAACACAGATAATTGGTGGACAATCATACATTTTTCAGTTAAAGTTTTGAAATTATAGTAATGAATTCAGTTCGTCAATAGGCAAAAATACCCTAATTTATCCCAATTCGTCAATTGAAAAGATCAATTGACGAATCACGGTTTATTTTTCAATTCTGATGCGGGCGTCAACCACAGTAATATCTTCTGAGTTACCGATGAGCGGATTAAGGTCTATTTCCTTAATTTCAACGGCAAAGCGTAATAATGATGACAACCTCACAATAATTTCAGCCAGTCTGTGTTCATTAATAGGCTTCTGTCCCCGCGCTCCCTGGATAATTTTATAGCTTTTCAGGCTCCGGATCATAGAATAGGCTTCATTAAAAGTAAGTGGAGCAAGACCTGATGAAACATCCTGCAATACCTCAACAAAAATGCCACCCAGTCCGCATAAAATTACATGCCCGAAGCGTGGTTCATACTTGGCTCCGATAAACAGTTCGGTGCCATATAGCATTTTCTGGAGTAATACACCTTTAACGCTTTTAATTTTCATCATCCGGTTAAACTCGGCTAAAAGATGGGTTTCCGTCTTTATATTCAATGTTACTCCACCCACATCGGATTTGTGAACCGGCCCTATTACCTTAAGAGCCAAAGGAAATCCTATTTCTTTTGCAAGCTTTATTAATTCTTTTTTTGAACGGGCAACACCTTCTGTAACTGTTGGTATGCTGGCCAATGCCAGAAGATTCTGAATTACAATGGGATCAGCATAACCCGGCGAAGTGTTATCGATTATTTTTCTGATCCCGGGAATATCAACTCCGTTAAGAAAAATAGAATCATCAGCAGGTTTAGGTGTATTATATACTTTTGTCAGTGCACGACCGAGTAAAACCTCATCAGGAAAGTTAATATGACCTTTTGACAAAAAAAATTCCAGTTCATGATGTGTGCTGCTTATTGAGGGAAGAATGGGCAAAACCGGTTTGTTACACTCCTTAATTTTCCGGTGAAGCAATTCATAAGTTTCAGAAACGTCAGATAAACCGGTACTGCCAAAAATAACGATGATACCGTGAATAAAATCAAGCTTTTTATCGACATATTCTATAACGTTCATTAATTGCTCATTGGTACCTGTAGCCAGAAGGTCGATCGGATTACAGGCTGAGGCGCCGGCATTCATCATCCCAAGAAGTGTTTCTCTATGTTCTCCTTCAATAGGAGGAATATTCAGACCACCGGCCGTAAGCGCATCAGTAAGCATAACAGCCGGTCCTCCGGCATGTGTGACAATAGCTATGTTTTTCCCGCAAAATTCTTTATACATAAATATTGACGCCACAGTGGTCAGTTCCTCTCTTCCGAAGCACCTTACAATGCCTGCCTTACGGAACAGAGCCTCAACAGCCAGATCAGATGATGCCATAGCACCTGTATGCGAATATGCTGCACGGCTCCCTGCTTCGGTTGACCCTGCCTTGATAGCTGCTATTTTACATCCTTTTCGTATCAATGAAGCTGCATGCAACAGCAATTTGTCCGGATCAGCTATTTTTTCAATATATAATAATTTAATTTTAGGACTTTTGCCAGGGTGATAGCTTTTATCCCAGTATTCCAGAACATCTTCAACACCAACCTGGGCACTGTTTCCTACAGAAATTATGTTTGAAAAATATAATCCTTTGGGTATTGCCGATTCAATAATAAAAACAGCGGTAGCTCCCGAACCCGAAACAAAATCGCATCCATGGTTGCTAAGCCCCGGCACAGGCGATGTAAAAACACCACTATACCTGGGTGTAATTACACCAATGCAGTTTGGGCCAATCAGACATGCATTATATTGATTCGCAACATCCCTCAGTTGCTTTTCCATAGCAGCACCTTCAGGCCCTTCTTCGCTGAATCCTGCTGAAATTACAATAAAGGCAACGGTTTTCTTTTTTTCAGCAAGTTCACGTACTACCTGCACACAATAAACTGACGGAATAGCCAGTATTGCCAGTTCAGCTTCAGGTAACTCATCAACATGATGAAGCGATTTAATACCCTGAACCTCATCTTCTTTAGGATTCAGAATATAAAACCGACCATTGTAGCCTCCCTTGAGAATGTTGTAAACAATTTTCCCGCCGGGTTTGTGCAGGTTATTTGAACCACCTACAACAACAATGCTTTCCGGATTCAGCAACTGTTCATTTATCATTATTGTAAACTAACCTTCGAAATCAAATATAAAAAAACCCCCGTTTTAATTTTATAATAAAAATCATTTTTTGTCAGACTTCTTTTTATGCAATGCATTAAAGTCAAATTCGTCAATTGATTTTTTCATGTAACGAATCCGGAATGATTTTAACAATTGTTTAATATCTTTTCTATATCTAATTAATAACACTTTTTAATTTTGAAAATTAAAAACCTAAAGCTATGAAAAACAAACCATTACTTACATTATTGACATTTTGTCTGCTTGCAATTAATCATTCATTGATTGCGCAATGGACGCAAACTAATGGACCCGATCGAGGGCCAGTATATGCCATTACTTCTGCTGGTTCAAACCTCCTTGCTGGGGGGGATTATGGTCTTTTTATTTCTAAAGATGGCGGAGATACGTGGAGTCAGGTTGTTACTGATATAACATTAAATAGAATTAATGCTTTTGCCATGGTTGATACTTTTCTTTTTGCAGGTACCTGGGACAAAGGTGTCATTCGTTCACGCGATAATGGAGAAACATGGATACAGACTTTTCTTAATAACAAGATTGTTAGAGCATTTGTTTCAATAAATACTACACTTTATGCTGGCACTCATTCAGGTGTATACCGAACGAAT
>CAZBCB010000374.1:0-3413 GCA_964489905.1 uncultured Bacteroidales bacterium | reverse complement strand
ATTTTTGTTGTTAATGCTTTAACAATAAAAACAAAAAGTTGTTCAGCCCAGCAGTTTGTTTTGTTAAAAAAATATGAAAACAAGGTATTTGATAAAAATATTAAGACAGTTATGCTTTACAAATCAGGAATGCCCTTGTCTGATCCAATTATCAGCCTTAATACTGATGAAAAGCTTGAAATGCATTTCGACAACTTTTCTGATTCCAGAAAGAACTATCATTATACGCTCATTCATTGTAATGCACTTTGGGAACCTTCCTCGCTAAGCCAGCATGAATATCTTAAAGGGCATGGTTCGGGCCAGATTACAAATGTTGAGTCTTCATTTAACACAACCTATGAATATTTTCATTATAGCCTCACATTTCCTGAAGAAGAAATCTATCCGTTGGTAAGCGGAAATTATGTGATTATGGTTTTCGAAGACTACAATATGGATAAACCGGTTTTGTTAAGACAATTATATGTTACGGAAAGTCTCGTTAATCTTGAAGTAACAATTAAACCACCATCAGGTGATGGGTATTATGATCAACAGGAAATTGAGTTTTTTGTGAATTATGAGAACTATTCAATTAACATGCCTTTTAATGATATTAAAATAAGGATTGTTCAAAATTCAAATCCTTATAATGAACGTATTTTGAGTAATCCGCGTTTTGTTAGCCCTGTATCTTTACGCTATGGCGGCAATGGCGGTATTGTTTTTGACGGCGGCAATGAATTCAGGTATTTCAATACAAAAAGTATGAAATATGAATCGGAAAATATCAGCCAAATCGATTTCAAGAATCCTTATTATCATGTGTTTCTGAAGCCTGATGAGCCAAGGGCTTTTAAGCCTTATTTTACTGTTAAGGAATTAAACGGCAGGTATTATATTGATAAGGAAGAAGGTCAGAACATGCATACAGATGCTGATTATGTTTATGTGCATTTCAGCATGCCTGCACAGGTGCCCTATCCGGGCGGGGATATATATATAACGGGAGCACTTTGTGATTGGGCACCCGGGGATGAAAACAGACTTATCTTTAATGCTGAGACTAAGCATTATGAAACGACATTATTGCTGAAACAGGGATATTATAACTATTTGTATGCTTACCATGAGTCAGAGACTAATAAAATGGATATAGGGTTTCTTGAGGGGAATCATTACGAAACAGAAAATGAATATTTACTGCTGGTTTATCATTATGACAGCCAATGGAATTATGACAGGATTATTGCAGTGAAAAAGGTCAGTTCGGCACAAAGGTAGATTGTGGCGGAATTTTTTAGTGTATATTCTTTTATTGAATTTATGGATTGTTTATTAGCAGAAATTATAAAATTGTTTATATTGTATTCAAATGACGAATTTTGGAATAAATGATAATAAAATATTTACGGATGAAAAAATATTTACCTGCCATATTGCTGTCTTTTCTTCTGATCTTTGATTGTTTTTCACAGGAAGATCCGGTGAACAAAGGCATTAATTCCATTTCTGCACCGGCAGTTAGCGCCCAGCTTGATTTTCTGGCATCTGACTGGATGGAAGGAAGGGAAACAGGGGAGAAAGGTATTGAACTTGCAGCCGATTATATTGCTTCCATGTTTCAGGTATATGGTCTGAAACCGGGAATTAACAAAAAGAAGCAGTATGGAAAAGCAGATGTATATGAATCAAGACCATTGGACAATGATTCTTTAAGTTATTTTCAGGAGTTTGCCCTGGTGAAATATGAAGATACTGATGATCATTCCCTTTCGGTAATTACTGAAAAAGGTAAGGACAGAAAGATTATCAGTTTTAATTATAATACTGACTTTGCATTTCAGCAAAAGCCATTGATAGGACAGGAAGGGGAGTTCCCTGTTGTATTTGCAGGGTACGGAATTGTTAACAAAGAGCAAAATTATGATGATTATAAAGGCATTGATGTCAAAGGAAAAATTGTTTTACGTCTTGTCGGATACCCCGGCCATCGCGACACAACTTCTGAAGCATACCGGAGGTTTCATCCACATGGCAATATCTGGACAAAATACCGTGATGAACTGGACCGAAATGATATAGCAATGGAAAAAGGTGCCATTGCGGTTATTGCTGTATATACGGTTCAGGATATATCACTGCAGTTTGCACAAAATATTTTCAGATATAATTATGTTGACTATGAAGGTGATGTACCACGGCAGAATATTTATCAAAAACGTTATCGTTTTCCGGATGACACACTGTCTGATATCATACCTGCATTTGCTGTTACTTTAAGGGTTGCCCGTGAATTAATTGCAGGTACCGGTATTGATTTTAATACTTTTGAAAAAAAAGTACAGGAAACAATGAAACCTTATTCAAAAGAGCTGAAAGATAAACGTGTATATTTCAGAACAACAGTCAAAACCAGCATCATAAAAGCTAAGAATGTGTTAGGTATAATCGAAGGACAAACTTCTGACGAGGTATTGGTGATAGGTGGGCATTACGATCACCTGGGCAAATATAATGGGTATATATACAATGGTGCTGATGACAATGCTTCGGGTACAGTAGCCGTAATGGAAATTGCCAGGGCATGCATGGCAACAGGCATAAAACCAAAACGTACAATTTTGTTTGCTGCATGGACTGCTGAAGAAATGGGACTGCTGGGTTCAGCGTACTTTGTGAATCATCCCCCTGCTGGAAAAATTGTTTTTTACCTTAATTTTGATATGATATCGAGAGATGATAAGGATGATTCAACCGGCAGAAAATGCTCAATGATTTATACAAAAGACTATAACATATTCGAAGCGATATCTCGTGAATATATTGACGCCTACAATCTGAGGTTGCAGGTTGAATTTAAACCCAGAGAGAAACCCTTAGGAGGCAGTGACCATGCTTCATTTGCAAAAAAGGGAGTTCCGGTGTCTTATTTTATGGCCGGCTGGCACGATGACTATCACAAACCCGGTGATCATCCGAATAAGGCGAATATTGATAAAATGACAGATATTATAAGGCTGGGATTTCTTAATGTATGGTATTTTGCTAATGAGGAAATAACCAAAACAAAAAAATAAAATCAAGTACCATCAATTGGCAAATTCATTGTATTTCGGATAAAAAATACAGTTACTTTTAAGGTCATGTTGTATAAAATCATGTTCTGAGAAAAGAACTATATATTTAAAATTTAAGCCGAGGTTAGTTAAAAATTTATTGTGTGTCTATGGGCTAATCTCCTATAATAATATGGTTGTTATCATTATATTTTTAAGAATTTGCTTTGCTCTTTCCGGTTTTTGTCAGACAGGATGAATTTATTAATTCATAATACTTTGTAAATTTTTTTCATGTGATAGTAGCAAATAGAGACTATCAGCTAATAACAAATTTAGGATAAAAGTATATATTTGAGGAAACAACATTAA
>CAZBCB010000373.1:0-3430 GCA_964489905.1 uncultured Bacteroidales bacterium | reverse complement strand
ATTATCAATGAGGTGATGACAGCCAATGCATCAGCAGTGCTTGATAATGCATATTATAATTACACTGAATGGATTGAGATATATAATCCTTCGGGTGTGATAAAAAACCTTGCAGGCTATTACCTTTCTGATGATCCCGATAATCTGAAAAAGTATAAAATTCCTTCAGCCACCGTTACAGCAAATGGTTTTAAAGTATTCTGGTTTGATAAAATGAATACCGGCCAGCATGCAAATTTCAGGATTCGCAGTAACCGTGAGATCATTCTGCTTTCAAATAATTCAGGTGTTATTGTTGATTCAGTGCGTGTAGAATTTCCTTATCGGAACTGCTCCTATGGGCGCACTCCTGATGGTTCGCCCACATGGGCATATTTTCAGCAGGCTACCCCCGGAACTTCGAATACATCATCGGTAGTATATGGACAAGCTCCCGAGCCTGTGTTCAGTCTTTCCGGCGGAAGATATACTGGAACACAAACGGTGACTTTATCGACACCCTCAGCAGGTTATGTAATTCGCTATACAACTGATGGCAGTGAACCCAAGGCAACCTCAAGCCAATACATTAACCCTGTTAAAATTTCAAAAACCACAACATTAAAAGCACGTTCTTTTGCAGACGGACAGGTGCCCAGCAATACTGTTGCCAACACATACTTTATCAACGAGCATACATTTACCATGCCTGTTGTGTCAGTTTCTTTAGACCCTGTATTTCTGAATGATAATACCATCGGCATATATGTTGAAGGTACAAATGGTATTGAAGGCAACTGTTATGGAAAAGCCAACTGGAACCGCGATTGGGAAAGGAGCGGGTATATTGAGTATTTCATGCCTGACGGACAAAGAATTATAAATACCGGAGCAGGTATAAAAATTGCAGGTGCCTGCAGCCGTACACAGCCTCAGAAATCTTTCGGAGTTTACTTCAGGGATAAATACGGAGCTGATAATATAAGGTATCCCTTATTCCGGTCAAAGCAGGTTGACCGATTTACCTCATTGATGTTACGTAATTCGGGTAACGACTGGAACCGCACCATGTTTCACGACGGCATGATGCAGTCATTGATCATGGGCCGGATGGATGTTGATTATAATGCTTTCACACCTTCCGCTGTATATCTTAATGGTCAGTATTGGGGAATCCTTAATACCAGGGAAAAAATAAATGAAGGTTATCTTTTTTCAAATTATGGACTTGATGAAGACAGTATAGATTTTCTGGAACGAAACATGGAGGTATTGGCCGGAAGCAGTGAAGACTATAATACGCTTCTGAATTTTCTGAATAGCAACAGTCTCGCTTCATCAGCCAATTATCAGTATGTTAAAGACCGGATTGACATTGATGAATACATAAATTATCTGATTGTTCAGATATACAGCAGCAATACCGACTGGCCTGGCAATAATCTGAAATACTGGAAATCAAAAAGACCTGGCAGTAAATGGCGCTGGATATTGTTTGACCTTGATTTCGGGTTTGGCTTATATGGTGCCAGCCCCGACCACAATACACTTACCTTTGCCACCGAAACCAACGGACCGGACTGGCCTAATCCGCCATGGTCAACGTTCCTGTTCAGGAAATTACTTGAAAACCAGGAATTCAGAAACAAGTTTATTGACAGGTTCACGGTTCATATTTATTCGACCTATAATCCTGCAAGGGTTAATCATATTATTGATTCAATACAGCAGATGTTTGCCACCGAAATTCCGTATCATTTTAACCGCTGGGGGGGCTCAGTAACAGATTGGCAGAACAATATTAATGTAGCGCGTAATTTTGCCGCATTACGTTCGGCTTATATGATGACACACCTCCAGAATTTCTTTTCACTCAGCGCTCCTTATAGTGTTAAAGTCACTTCAGATATTAAACAGCCTTCATGCATATCCGTAAACGAAGTAATTATCAGCGATACTTCCTTTGAAGGCAGTTATTTCGGTAACAGAGAGATAAGAATTAAAGCACTTTCCAATAAGGATTATGTTTTCAGGCAATGGAAAATACGTAAATCAAACAGTGAAACCATTCAGTTATTTCCTTCAGGATCATCATGGAAATATCTCGATAACAATACACAACCCGCAGCTTCATGGAAAAATGTTACCTATGATGACAGCGGATGGAAATCGGGTAACGGGCAATTTGGATTTGGCGATGGCGATGAAACAACAATACTTGATTACGGTTCCGACCCAAATAATAAGTATATTACTTATTATTTCCGCAAGAAGTTTACTTTAACTGATACAACTGGAGTTAGCCGGCTACTTATCAATCTTTTGCTAGATGACGGAGCTGTTGTTTATCTTAACGGAAATGAAATACTACGATATAATATGCCTTCAGGCGAAATTACACAAGCTACACTGGCTTCATCAGCTATTGCTGATGAATTGCGTTATTATGATTTTATTATAAATAATCTGAAGTTTAATCCGGGTGAGAATGTGATTGCTGTTGAATTACACCAGGTTTCAGCCACCAGTAGTGATGCAGGATTTGATATGTATGCTTCGGTTGCTAAAATTACCGGATTATCTGAAGAAAATAACCCGGATCAGGAAATTATTGCAACAGTAGATTCAAATATGGAATTTATTGCAGAGTTTGAACCTACAAATGCAATTAAAAATTTGTATATCAACGAAATATGTGCAAAGAATACCCTGTTTCCCGATGAAGAGTTTGAATATGACGACTGGATTGAAATTTATAATGCCGGAGATGAGGCAGTAAATCTGGGGGGCTTGTATTTTACAAATAATTTGCAAATTCCTGATTTCTTTATGATTTCTGACAAAGCGCCATCGCTTACCGAAATACCGGCTCATTCGTTTAAGGTTTTATGGGCCGATAATGAGCCTGAGCAGGGATTTCTGCATCTCGACTTTAATCTGGCAAAGGACGGTGGCCAGGTTGGTATTGCACAGCAAACAGAAAAAGGAATGATCTACATTGATTCGGTAAGATATCCAAAACTAAAGGATAATTACGCTTACGGTCGCTATACTGATGCTACTGACCGCTGGTTTATGCTGGGCAGAATGACTCCCGGTGAATCAAATGTTTACACCGAAATAGCCGAAATAGAAGGTTTAAATATGGCATTAATATACCCAAATCCTGCTCAGAACCATATAACAATTGATTTTACCGAGCCTTTGCACACCAGTATTAAAGTAACCATATTCTCGCTGACCGGTCAGGAAATGCTGCATATTGATATACCTGAAGGAACTGTATCAGAGAATTACGATATTTCGGAACTTCCCTGCGGAATGTATCTGATGAATTTGAGAAATGAATATGCAAATATTACTATTAAATTTTTAAAAAATAATTAATTGAAAAACAACAGAAAATGTGAAATGAAAGACAATTATTTTCATTTTGTCATCAATTTTCTTA
>CAZBCB010000372.1:0-3433 GCA_964489905.1 uncultured Bacteroidales bacterium | reverse complement strand
TGAGCGAATACCGAACCACATAAAAACACAAACAGAAAAAACGAAAGTATTTTAGTCATATTCAATTTGTTGATACAAAAATGATTTTCAAAATTAATAAAATATATCATCCTGTATAACACCAACCCGCATATTTTTGTTTAAATATCACTCAGTAATGCCTTTCCATTTATCTGTCCTGAAAGGCGATGCAGGCAGTCCTTCCTTATTATATAAATTAGCATCATCAGGATTATCAGCCCATGCATATCTGACTGCCACCGGTGAGCTGACCTCATCAGAAAATACAATAACTTTATTATCCTGAATATAAGCCTTGGCCCACTTAAATTGCTGATCTTCTCCGGCAATAGTAAAACCTTTAAGATAGCCATATTTATCTTTTGCCATCAGGCCTGAACCAACATGGTCAAATTCAATTTCAATTTTATTACCATTTATTGTATATGATTTAAATATAGGGCCTGAATACACAAGGTCTTCATTATAAGCTATTTTTCTTGCAGCCAATGATAAACGATATCCGACATCCTGTTTGTTGCGTGGGTGAATATCATTGGCCTCACCAATATCTATAATAACAGCCATGCCTGTTTTAGGAACTGACAGGGTCATCAGCTGTGCTTCACGCAGTTCAGCCCAGTCACTGTTTCCCGGAACAGGGGCAGGTTCTTTAAAATTAGCAAGTTGAACAAAAAGAAAAACAAGGTCAGGATTCTGCCATTTTTCACGCCAGTTACTTATCATTATTGGGAAAAGTGTTCTGTAATGATAGGCCCTGCCACAGTTTGACTCACCCTGATACCATATTACACCTCTTGCTGCATAATTAAGCATGGGATAAATCATGCCATTATATAAGACAGCAGGAAAATCATTCGGACCCACAATTGATTCATTTAATCTGAAACTGACCGGACTGATTTTGCATTTCCATTCGCCTGATAAAGCAATAGTTTGTCTGCCATTTTCAATGCGCAATTCACTTTCTTCACTCCAGAAACCTCCGCCCCCGCCCGTATCATCCACTCTGACGGTAATAACATTTCTGCCGGGTTTTAAAATTCCCTTATAAACATTATATATTCTGGGCTTATCGTATTTCTGTTCAGTTTCTCCTACTTTAATGCCATTAATCCATGTAATATCACTGTCATCTATTTTACCAAGTGAAAGTGTAACATCGGTTTGTGTCATATCAGCAGGCACCTCAAATTCATACCTGAACCAGACAACGCCGTCAAGTCCGGGAAATACTGATTGTTCCCAAAGGCCTGGTACTTTAATGGAAATCCAGTCATGATCATCATAATCAACTTCAGCCCAGACAGCTTTTCCATCAATGATTCCATCGGTATTTCCGGTGATTGTACTTCTTATTTTATCATACTTAGCTTTCTGTTGTGCTTCTAATTTTTGAACATCAAGGTTTTTCAACTGATTCACCCATTCTTTTGTCCCTGGCACCGAATTAAGTGCATCATCGCTGGTCCATGGTTCAATAAGCGTTCCTCCCCAACTTGTATTTATAAGGCCTACTGGGACATGAAGTTTGTTATAAAGCTCTCTGCCAAAAAAATATCCGACAGCAGAAAATCCTGCGGCTGTTTGCGGACTGCATTCCTGCCATTCACCTCCATTAAAATCATCAACAGGTTTCAGTTCTGTCCTTTTTGGTACTGTAAACAACCGTATTTCTGGATAAGTGGCAGCATTAACCTCATTAATACCATCCCTGGCATTATATAACATCCACTCCATGTTTGACTGGCCTGAACATATCCATACTTCGCCTATCATTATGTCTTCCAGATTAATCGTATTATGCCCTTTAATTGTCATTACATAAGGACCTCCTTCTCTCATAGGCGGAAAGACAACTTTCCATTTGCCTTCCTTATCAGCTTTAACAGATAATGTCTTGCCTGCAAAAACAACATTTACTTTTTCACCGGCATCAGCCCAGCCCCAGATGTTTATGGGCATATTGCGCTGAAGAACCATATTGCTTGATAACACATGAGGCAGCCTGACATTGCTATAAATGAGGCTATTGAAAGCAAATAAGGATATAATTGCCGTTAATAACCTTAATTTAAAAACGTTAATTATTGATTTTGAATTCATAACAAAAAACTTTGGATAATATTTTAATTAAAATGAAAGTAAAAATAATAATTGGAAATTCATAACAAATTTTTTCTATTCGTTAAAAGTACAGGTTTTGAATTTTTTTATATTATTCAAATCTGATGGAAAGGCATCTGTATAGCATGTATTTTCAATAATAACTGAATGTCTCAATCAGAATATTTTAATCTTTCCTTAACTTCAAAAGCCATGCGGCTGTTGTGATAAGGACATTTCCAGAAACCAACCTTATCTTCTGACCAGACAGGTTTTCCATTTTCATCAACTCTGAAAAACCATTCTCCATATTTACGGTCGATAAAATATTTCTCAATTACCTGGCAACTTTTCCATGCACTATCAAGATATTTTTCATCTTTACTTATCTGGTAGGCATTCAGGAATCCGACAACAGCTTCAGCCTGTGGCCACCATTCGCGTACTTTTGTAAATCCATGTTTTGGATCATATTCATAACGTAATCCTCCTTCTTCGTCAACACCTTCATATACCGCATTTACAATGCGAAGTGCCAATTTTTCAGCATCTGCTATCCTGCTGGCATCACCTGCTACCAAAGCCGCCTCATGCAGAAGCCAGCTCGATTCAATATCGTGTCCGTAGGAAACAATATCTGATAACTGTTTCCAGTTTTCATCAAAAAACAAAATAAGGTGATTGCTGGAAGAATCTATTATATGATCTCGGAAAATATCATAAAGTTCAATCAGCCTTTTATGTAAAACATCATTTTTATAAACCCTGTAAAGATTAGTATATGCTTCTATGATGTGAAGATGCGTATTCATGCTTTTAGCAACATTCATATCCTTTGCGCTAAGCCGCATATCAGCAAGCGGTTGCCATTTGCGGTCAAGCGCTTCAATATAACCACCGTTTGACTTATCGAGTGCTTTTTCCTCAATTACGTTAAAAATTTTAATAGCTTCTTTTAAAACCCTTTCATCCTTATTAATCTTGAAATATTCCGCTAAGGCATAAATAACAAAAGCCAGGGCATAGAACTGTTTTTTGGTAACCAATGGATTGCCCTTATAATCGACCGACCAGAATACACCACCGTATTCTTTATCAATGAAATGATTTAAGATATATTCATAAGCTCTGTTGGCTATCGCTTTATAGAGTTTATTATTGTATTTAAGAAAGGCTGCTGAAAAGGTATATAAAATTCTGGCATTCAGAATAGCCCCTTTTTCGGCCATTTTGTCGATCTGCTGATCATTTGTAATACGACCGTAAAAACCACCGTTCTCATTATCAGAAACATATTTCATCCAGT
>CAZBCB010000371.1:0-3441 GCA_964489905.1 uncultured Bacteroidales bacterium | reverse complement strand
AAATGTGACAAGAACAGAAAGATTCCTATATACCAGTTTACAGAAGAATTAATGCAAAGAAAAAAATAGTACCAATTAGTTATTTTGACATTTTATTTATATAAATATCATAGTGATAATTTAGTAAAGAATCAAGTTTGTGGTTAAGCTCAGACTGATTATAAACCCTGCTTAATTCAGCCATTCTGTTTAACATTGTAAAGGGGTACTGAATATCATTTTTGATAATTTTGATAATATTGCTTTTTTGATCAAGATAATACATAAGATAATCGTTGCAGATATTCCCATATTGTTCTAGGATGGCATTTGCTTTTTCAATTGCATTAAGCCTGTAATATGTCTGCGCCATTTCAATACTGAAATAATCAAAAGGTAATACATGTTGGGGAGCCAGTTCATTACATTTGTCCAGTACCATAAGGGCTTTTTTGTTTTCACCATTTTTGATCAACTCGTCAGCAAGCCTTACAAAGCGGTTACGCATTCTTATTATTGAGAAGGTTCTTTTATGAAAATCATCCAGATAAACATCCGGTTCATTCATTCGTCCCCAGCGAAATGTATTCATTAATTTGTCGTACAATATCTCGGTATCAACACGGCCGGCATTCAATTGACTTCTTTCTTGATTTTTAATTGGTATCAGACGATAAGCTAGTCCTTCAAGCTGAAAATAATTATCCAAGCCCAGAGTTCCGTCATGTCCTTCAGAAACATAATAAATTGGACGTTCCCAATTGTTATTTGCGAGTATATCGAGTACAATAAAATCGCTTTTAAGCAGGCGGTTGCGTGTAAACCTCCACTCAATTGATGGGACAATTAGAGAAGCATCTTTAGGTTTTACTGTTCCGTTTTTAATAACAAATGTTGTATCAACCGGGATCCTGAAATTACGGGTAGGAATAAAACTGTATGATTCACCGGTATGAGTTTCAAGTTTGGTTCCGGGTTTATCACTCAGAATGAATTGCATTATATCTTTTAGATCAGCTGTAATATTTGTTCTTTCCTGAATGTAAATTATATCATTGGTTCCGTTTCTGAATTTTTCAGGAGGTGTAGATATAGGTAACGGATCTGATTCGTAGGCTTTACGTCTCATCTGATTGATATACCAATCCATATTCAATAGCATAAGGTTAACAACCCTAACATCAGTACGGATACCCTCCACCTCCTGAGCATACCAGAGCGGGAATGTATCGTTATCTCCGAGTGTGAATAAAATAGCATTTCTTTCACATGAATTCAGATAATTATAGGCGATATCCCTTGCAGTATAACGACCTGAGCGATCATGATCGTCCCAGTTTTCGGCTGCCAGAATTCCGGGCACAAGTAATAAACATACGATACTTATTAGAAATGCAGTGGTTCGTTTTTGAAATTTATCGGGAAGGCTTTCGAATAAGCCAAGCACGCCCAAACCAATCCATATAGTAAAGGCATAAAATGATCCCGCATATGAATAGTCCCTTTCCCTTGGTTCGAAAGGCTTTTGATTTAAATAAACAACAATGGCCAGGCCGGTTAATAAAAAAAGAAACATTACAACCCAGAAATTTTTAACATCGCGTTGCAGTTGAAAAAACATTCCAAGCAGACCCAGTATAAGCGGTAAAAAGTAATAAGTATTTCTTGAAGGCGCATTTTTCAACTCATCAGGCAACTTATCCTGAGAACCTATTAAAATGGTATCAATAAATTTTATTCCACTTATCCAATTACCGTTCAAAGGTCCTCCGTCACCCTGAACGTCATTCTGACGGCCAACAAAATTCCACATAAAATATCGAAAATACATGTGACCTACCTGATATGAGAAGAAAAATTTTAAATTTTCAAGAAATGTAGGAGGCCTTTTAGGAGCTGAACGGTCATATAAAATATTTCCTTCGGAATCACGTCGTACGTTCCCGTTTTTGTCACGTATCGGATTGTAAAGTTTTGATTCATTCAAACCTGCCCATTGAATATAACCATTAATATGCTTGTCTTCTGAACTCCACATTCTGGGGAAAAAAGTAGTAAACTTTTTATCAAACTCATAACTCAATTTGCGGTTTGTAATCTGATATTTACCATCAATCTGTGTATAAGTTGCTTTACCCTGTTTAGTTCCAATTGGTCGGGCATTAAAGTAAGGGCCAGAGAGTAAAGGTCTGTCACCATATTGTTCTCTGTTTAAATAATAAAGCAATGAAAACACATTTTCAGGATCATTTTCATCCATGGGTGGTTCAGCCGATGACCGGATTACAATTACTGCATAAGACGAATATCCAAGAATAACAACTGCAGCGCATGTAAGAATTGTATTAAGCAATACTTTGTTTTTCTTTAAGCTATTATGAATACCGTATACCAATCCGGCAATGAGTAATATTGTGTAAAATATAATGCCTGAATTATAAGGTAATCCGAAACCATTAACAAAAATTAATTCAAAACGTGAAGCCAACCAGACAATTCCGGTAATAATAAAATACATAAAAGAACCAAGAAGAACAGCAGAAATTATCAGTGCATAAATAATTCCCCGGGTTGATATTTTATATTTTCTGAAATAATAAACCAGAACAATTGCCGGTATAGCTAAAAGGTTTAACAGGTGGACTCCTATGGAAAGGCCCATAAGATAGGCAATGAGTATAAGCCAGCGGTTGGCATATTTATCATCTGCTTCATTTTCCCATTTTAAGATTGCCCAGAATACTACAGCAGTGAAAAAGGATGAACTTGCATATACTTCACCTTCCACTGCAGAGAACCAGAAAGTATCGGTGAAAGTATATGCTAAAGAACCTACCAGTCCGCTTCCTAAAACGGCAATTAATTTTGCTGGCGAGAGACTTGCGGCTATTTGATTAGTATTTGCATGGATAGATTTTTGTAAACCTCTTATTCCGGCATGTAACAGCTTTAAAGCAAGATGAGTAATTGACCAGAATAAAAACATTACTGTAAAAGCACTTGCTGTCGCTGACATTCCATTTACCATCAGCGCTACTTTTTCAGTATTGCCTCCGGCAAAAAGAGAGGCAAACCGCGCAATTACCATAAAGAAAGGTGCTCCGGGCGGATGTCCTATCTGAAGTTTATATGAACTGGCAATGAATTCACCACAATCCCATAAGCTAACGGTTGGCTCTAAGGTTAAGAAGTAAACGATAAGTGAAATAAAAAAAACAAGCCACCCAAGTAAGTTGTTATAAAGTTTGAAATTTTTCATTATTCTATTTATTTTTTCGAATTAAGGGAACATTTGCAAATTTTAAAAAATTTTTTTTAGTATTTTGAAATTCTTTTAAATTAAAAAACTTTAACTCAAAATCACTTTAGTGAAAAAGTTGCTAAAATCAAATAAAATAATTGAATTTCGAAATCTTGATTTAAAATATTTTAATATTTTTTTAAAAAGGATAGTTTATTTAA
>CAZBCB010000370.1:0-3451 GCA_964489905.1 uncultured Bacteroidales bacterium | reverse complement strand
CAAATTTAAATTCAGTATGCCATTTCTGCATTATTTTTTCACAGGCTTTAGCCATTGTCATTTTGCGTCCTGGTAACTGATATCTTGTATTATAAACAAGGGTACCCACCTGTAAGGTATTGTTTCCTGAATGTTTGTACACAGGAATATCAGCCTGAAGCAGGTAGGGACTACTGAAATGACCTTTGTAACGGCTAATCAGAAAATAATTTATTTCAATTGAAAACGTGTCAGCTGAAAACTGCGTTTTTTTAAAGCCATCTTGCATATATTCTGCCAGCGCTTTTTGTGTACATAGTTCAATATCAACAGGTATTAGTATAAATTTATTCTTGCTTGAATAGCTGATGAGCCCCGGATTTACATTTCGCCTGTCGGTTACTGATTTTATGATGTAATTTACAGGGACAAGTGTATCAGGAATAAAACTGATATAAACGGTATCGGTTACTATTTGCTGCGAAGTAACCTCAGTATTAAATAAAGGGAAAAACAAAAAAACAACTTTTATTAGTAATAATTTTTTCTCTAACATTTAAAAATGCTTTTTTCTTTAAATACAATGCAAATATTAAGCAAATATATTCAAATGACTTTTAAATAAAAGTAAAACCCGGTTTGTCAGTAATTTTTTTCTTAGGGCCGGCATGGCAGGTATTATTAGTATATTATTGAATATTAATATTTTTCAATGATAATTTATGTAAATGGGTTTCTTTTATAAAAAAATTTTTGTATTTTTTTCTGAAGTAATTATTTCACCTATCATACAATGATAATAAAGAGATATATGCTGTCTGGCAGTCTTTTTATATTTTTCAAACTATTTCCATACATTTGTTTATTAAAATTTTAAACATAATGGCCGAAATAAAGGGTAAAGTATTAGCTGTTGATGATAACGAGGATATATTATTTGCGCTGAGAATGCTTTTAAAGCAGCATGTTGAAAGAATTGTTACACTCAACAGTCCGGAACAGATTCCTATAGTATTAACGCATGAAAAATTTGATGTGATTCTTCTGGATATGAATTTTACTAAAGATGCGATAAGCGGACAGGAGGGTTTCGACTGGCTGGGGAAAATACTTGAAATTGATCCTGAAGCTGTTGTTGTTTTTATCACTGCATATGGTGATGCTGAGAAAGCAGTGAAGGCGATAAAGATGGGTGCAACTGATTTTATCCTTAAACCATGGCAGAATGAAAAATTGCTTGCAACAGTTTCATCAGCCATAAAATTGCGTCGTTCGAGACTCGAAGCTGATGAGCTCAGGGTGAAGCAGAAAGAGATAAGTGCTGTAATGGATCAGCCATTTACTGATTTTATAGGCAATTCTCAACAAATGCAGCAGGTTTTTAATACAATTACAAAAGTAGCACAAACCGATGCCAATGTATTAATTCTGGGTGAAAACGGAACCGGAAAAGAGTTGGTAGCCCGTGCCCTTCACCGTAATTCACTGAGGCGCGATGAAGTATTTATAAGTGTTGACCTTGGCTCCATCAGTGAAACCTTGTTTGAAAGTGAACTTTTCGGACACGAAAAAGGTGCCTTTACCGATGCTAAAAAAGAAAAACCTGGCCGTTTTGAAATTGCCTCCGGAGGCACATTATTTCTTGATGAAGTTGGTAATCTGAGCTTGCCTCTGCAAACAAAACTGCTGACAGCCATAGAACGCAGAGAAGTAACCCGTGTTGGCGCCAATAAACCAATATCTGTTGATGTGAGGCTGATTTGTGCCACCAATAATGATGTTTATGAAATGGTAAGCAATAATTTGTTCAGGCAGGATTTGCTTTATCGCATCAATACGGTTGAAATTCACTTGCCTCCGCTGCGCGAAAGAGCCGATGATATTGCTTTGCTGGCAAATCATTTCCTGAAAATCTTCTCAAAAAAATATAAAAAGAACATCAAAGGAATAAATACTGCTGCCATTAACAAACTTATGCATTATTCATGGCCGGGTAATGTCAGGGAACTTCAGCATGCTATTGAAAGGGCAGTTATTATGACTGATTCGCAGATACTTGAACCCGATTCTTTTATATTATCGCCACCACGCAAAAAAAGCGGTGAACTCGATTTTGAAACATATAACCTTGAAGAAATAGAAAAAAAGGTCATTGAAAAAGTACTGAAATTAAATCAGGGTAACATAACACAGGCAGCAAACGAATTAGGATTAACGCGCACTTCCTTATACAGGAGAATGGAAAAATATGGTCTTTAAAAACTACAGAATAAATATCATTTTACGGGTAATCCTGCTTATTATATTTATATTCCTTTTCTTTTTTACCTTAAGGATTAAATATTTTATAGCCCCTGTAATTGTTGTTGCGGCAATAATTTTTCAGGTTACTTCACTTATTCGGTATATTGACAGGACTAACCGCGAACTTGCAAGTTTCCTTGAATCAATTCGTTTTTCAGAATTTACGCGAACCTTCAATATGGAAGGCATGGGGGGCTCTTTTGAGGAACTTAACAAGGCTTTTAATGAAGTTATTGACGATTTTCAGCGCGTAAGGGCAGAAAAAGAGGAAAATTTCCATTACCTGCAAACAATAGTACAAAATATTGACGTAAGTGTTATTGCATATACAACCGACGGTACTATAGAATTAATCAACAAAGCTGCTAAAAAGCTTTTTCAGGTGAGTTCCATTAAGAATATCAAAATGCTTGAATCATTAAGCCGCGAACTGGTTGATACACTTCTGAATATTAAACCCGGAGAAAACAAGCTTGTAAAAGTTCAGGACGAGGATGATATTTTGCAGCTGGCTATTTATGCAACTACAATTAAAATCAAAGATAAACTTATTTATCTGGTTACCATCAAAGATATCCAACATGTTCTTGAAGAACAGGAAACTGAAGCATGGCAAAAACTTATCAGGGTGCTTACACACGAAATAATGAACTCCATTACGCCCATTGCATCGCTATCATCCACACTTAATCTGATGCTGAAAAACATCAAATCAGACCAGACAAAAGATGATATTGTATTTGAAAGGGAAACAGTTAATGAAATTTATGAGGCACTGGAAACAATAAGTAAAAGAAGTACCGGACTGCTTCATTTTGTCAATACATACCGCAACCTCACCAGAATACCAAAGCCGAATTTTAAGCTGTGTAATGTCTCTGACTTGTATAATAACATTAAAAAGCTTATGGAAGATGAGTTTGCGAGCAATCAGATAAAACTCATTATCAAAGTTGAACCCGAATCACTTCAGTTTATGGCCGATGAACAACTAATGGAACAAGTAATTATTAATCTTGTCAGAAATTCTTTGCATGCACTTAACGGTCGGAATAATGCACAAGTAAGCCTGACAGCTTTTCTTAACAAACGCGGAAGGGTTACTTTACAGGTAATTGACAACGGACCGGGAATTTTAAAGGACGTGCTGGATAAGATATTTATACCT
>CAZBCB010000369.1:0-3457 GCA_964489905.1 uncultured Bacteroidales bacterium | reverse complement strand
ATAAATTTACAATACATTCACGGGTTCGTAATTTTTGTCATTACATTAATGAATATAAGGAATATCAGGGTTTTTATATTGCTGGCATTTTTCCCCTTTATTGTTGATATTAACGGGCAGCAATACAATACACCTTCTGCTGCAAGATTTGGAGTAATATCATCACCTCAGGGACTATCACAGTCTTCTGTTTTTAGCCTGGCACAGGATAATAAAGGCTTTATCTGGATTGGAACCCGTGACGGACTAAACCGTTATGACGGATACAACTTTAAAACATATCGTTTTGACCCGCAAGATACAAATAGCATCAGTAACAACGAGATAACAGTAATTTACTGTGATAAAAACGGCGATATCTGGATTGGTACAAGAGGAGGGGGATTAAATAAATTTATCGTGAGGTCAAACCGCTTTATACGGTTTACCAGGCTTGTTCAGGAAAATATTATTAGAGATATTTATGAAACGCCTGATGGTATTTTATGGGTCGGTTCTTCTGACGGGTTGTTAAAAACGAGCCATTACCTCGGAAATGAAAATGTCAAATTTGAAAATGTTACCCGTAAAGCTGTTTTCTATGAAAAAAACAATAAACTGTTATCATTACAGAAAAAGATTATTTCTGTAGTGTCAATCAGTCATCTTTCAAATGATACAATGCTTATTGGCACTGAATCAGGCTTGTTTTTTTATCTGCCTTCTGTAAATAAATTTATCCGTTTTGATTGTGAAGAGATTAATACTGCAATTGTTACTTCAATTCAGGTGACCGGAAAAAAGACTTTCTGGGTTGGAAGCTTTAACGGATTATTAAAGGCAGAACCTGAATCAGATAACACAGGCAGGTATAAAATAACCACATATAATATTTATCAATCGGGAGTTAGAAAAATATTCAGCAACCGTGTTGAATCATTAACAGAAGACAGCACAGGAAACATCTGGGTTGGTACCCGGGGTGGTGGACTGGTAAGGATTGATCAGAAAGGTAATCCTACGTATTTTCTGAATGATAAAAACGATATTGCAAGCATAAGGGATAATATTGTAAATTCATTACTTATTGATAACTCTGGCGTGTTATGGATTGGCACCGAGAGTCAGGGCTGTAACCTGCTTGACTTGAACGGGAAAAAGTTTCTTCATATCCGGAATATCCCCAATAATGAAAACAGCCTGAGTGATGCGCTGGTTACTGCAATATCCGGTTCTCCCGAAAAAACCGTATGGATCGGAAGCGCAGTTAAAGGGCTTGATCAGCTCATTTTTACTAAAGATGGAAACTATACCATAAAACATGTAAGAACCATCCCTGTAATACCCGGGTTGGTTACCAGCGAAATAATATCGCTGATGCTCGATGAGGAGAAAGAATTATGGATCGGAAACGCAACGGATTATCTGGTAAGATATTCTGAGAAAAAAGGTTTTAAAAGTTATCTGGTCAATGGTTATGTGTTTTCTTTACTCGAAGACAGTAAAGGCAGGATATGGTATGGTACATGGGGACAGGGATTAGGCTGGATTGATAAACAAAGTAATACAATTCACCGTGTTCAGGAGTCATCAGATGCAATAAGAACACTTAGCAGTGATAAAATCATTGCCCTTTATGAAGATCGTTTAAAAAACCTCTGGATAGGAACCAAAGGCGGAGGGGTTAATATTCTCCCTCTGCACATGGTTGAATCAGCAAGTTATGATTTTATTACATACAGGTATGATTACAAAGACCCTAAAAGTTTGAGTCATAATGATGTTTATTGTATCAAACAGGACAGGCAGGGTAATATCTGGTTAGGTACAGGAAGCGGACTGAATAAACTTGAATGGAACCGTAACCAGTCTCTCACCGATGCTCTCATGAAAGGCGAAGTTGAATTTTCAGTCTATCTTGAGAAAGATGGGTTGTCCAATGGTGTTGTTTTTGGCATTCTTGAAGACCGGCAGGGCAATTTATGGCTAAGCACAAATAATGGCTTGTCTATGTTTGACCAGAAGTCGGGTAAGTTTATTAATTATAATGTCAACGATGGTTTGCAGGCAAATGAATTTTATCATAATGCTTATTTCCAGGATTCCAGCAATAATATGTATTTTGGGGGCGTTAACGGGCTTACCGTGTTTAATGCAGATAGTATCAGACAAACACCTGTAAATGCAAATGTAATTATTACAGGGTTAAAAATATTTAACAACACCATTTATCCTGGCGAAAAGATTAATAACCGGATCATACTGGAAAATGATATTTTCTATACAAATAAAATAGTGCTTACCTATAAAGAAAAAGAATTTACTCTTGAATTCTCGGCATTACAATTTGCCAACCCTCAACGAATTCAATATGAATACCGTTTAAAAGGCTTTAATGACAATTGGCAAAAGGCTGACGCAAATTCGCGTACGGTCACTTACACCAATCTTGATGATGGTGATTATGTTTTTGAGGTAAGAGCAGTAACAAAAGATGGTTTTTTTATAAGCCAGCCGGCTGAATTGCACATTTCTATTATACCGCCTTTCTGGAAAACCCCCTGGTTTGCACTTATCTATATTGCAGTTATTGTTGGTGCATTGTTCCTTTTCAGGAGTTATTCGCTTATTGCCGTGAAAGAAAAAAACAAGCTTTTGATTGAAAGGCTTGAACATAAAAGGCTTGTTGAAATGACTGAAGCAAAAATGCGCTTCCTTACGAATATATCACATGAAATCCGCACTCCGCTCACCCTTATTAATGATCCGCTTGAAACAGTTCTTAATGAAGGAACAATGGACGAAAATTCCAGAAAAAACCTTCAGATTATTTCTAAAAATGTTCAGCGCCTGCTGCAGCTTGTCAACCAGCTCCTACAACTTAGAAAAATTGACCTTGGCCTGTTAAAGCCCAACCTAAAGGAAGTAGATGTAATTGCCTTTATTAAAGATATCGTTTTACGTTTTGAACAACATGCGGCACGCAGAAATATTAATCTTAAACTTGAATACTCCCCTGATCAGATTATTATGCATTTTGACCCCGAATTAATGACTACGGTATTTTATAACTTATTGTCTAATGCCCTGAAATTTACACCAGATGAAGGATCAATAGTTGTGAAAATTTATCCCTTCGACGGGAATCAGCAGCAAAGGTTGTATTATCGTTTGAGAAACAAACTCAGAAGAAAAATGCAGCCACGATGGCTGGCTATTGAAGTATCCGATTCGGGCGTGGGAATGCCTGAGCATGAAATAAAAAATATTTTCAGAAGATTTTATCAGGTTAAGATGCCGCACAACACTGGTTCGGGAATTGGCCTGTCATTAGTTAAGGAATATGTGGAAATCCATAACGGTTTTATTGATGTAAAAAGCGAGTTAAACAAGGGCAGCACTTTTACCGTTTATCTGCCTGCAGATACTGTTATTTTATCAGATAAGTCTGAAGGACAGCAATCCCGGCTTTCTCAGG
>CAZBCB010000368.1:0-3457 GCA_964489905.1 uncultured Bacteroidales bacterium | reverse complement strand
ATTCATGTTAAATTATAAGTTTGCAAAAATTTTTAAGCCATGATTTCGAAACGTGATTTATTGAAAGAAACAATTGAACACATTGATATTAAATCATTTGATTCAACTCCGATTATTAATTCAATGAGGAAGATGTCATTTTCATCACGTGATACGGCAAGTGCTGCTGATATTCTGCTGAAAATGCTCAATGATAAGGAATGTACAATTATTCTCACGCTTGCAGGCAGTACCAGTGCCGGAGGGTGTATGCAGGTATATGCAGAAATGGTAAGGAATCGGATGATTGATGTTGTTGTGGCCACAGGAGCGTCAATTATTGATATGGACTTTTTTGAAGCATTGGGTTTTAAGCATTACAGAGGTAGTCAGGAAGTGCCTGATAAGAAATTAAGGGAGTTTTATATCGACAGGATTTATGATACTTTCATTGATGAAGACGATCTTCAGATATGTGATGGCACTGTAAAACAGGTGGCTGATACTCTTGAACCGAGGCCTTACAGTTCGCGTGAGTTTATTATGGAACTGGGGAAATATCTTGTAAAAAATGCTGTTAAAAAAGATTCACTTTTGCAACTGGCTTATGAAAATAATGTTCCGATATTTTGTCCGGCTTTTTCAGACAGCAGTGCAGGCTTTGGGCTGGTCAAACATCAGTGGGAGCGCCCTGATAAACATGTAACTATTGATTCAGTGCGCGATTTCAGGGAACTTACCATGATTAAGATGGCTGCCGGCACAACCGGCTTGTTTATGATAGGTGGCGGCGTACCAAAGAATTTTGCACAGGATGTTGTTGTATGTGCTGAAGTATTGGGCAAACCGGTACCAATGCATAAATATGCCGTGCAGATTACCGTTGCTGATGTAAGGGATGGAGCATGCTCTTCATCCACTTTACAGGAAGCTTCCTCATGGGGAAAAGTAGATACAAAATATGAACAAATGGTTTATGCCGAAGCCACAACTGTTTTACCGCTAATAGCCAGCTATGCATATCACAGCCGTGCCTGGGAAAAACGTCCCAAAAGAGAATGGAATAAACTATTTAACACCGGTTTAAAGAAATAAAATTTATCCGAAGTACGATAAATTTATAAATTCATCGTACTTCGGATAAACTCATATACTCAGGTCAATAACATACCCGAGTTATCCTGCATTATTAATAATGCATGAGTACACAAATTGAGGCAGCGGGAAATTTTCTGATTATGCCGGCAAAAATTTAAATAGCAACAGCTTTTTTCTCTTCTGCTTTTTCTGCATGATTGCCATTTCCGTTTCCATTGCCGTTATTATTATTATTAATTCGTTGTTCGGCTGTCTGCAATATCTGTAACAACATATCAGGATAATTCATGCCTCTGATTGCAGCCATTTTTGCCAGATGACCATCCCAGCACCAGCCAGGGTTAGGATTAACCTCTAATAATTTGGGCACACCATTTTTATCAAGCCTCCAGTCAAACCTCACATAATCCCTGCATTCAAGCCTTTCAAACAGTCTTAGGCAATGTTCCATAATTACTTTTTCTGTTTCTTCGGGCAAATTTGCCGGTATTGACTTCAACAGGTTAAAGTAAGGTGAGTTTGAAATCCATTTTGCTTCATAGCCGCAGATTTTTGGTAAACCCTCAGGCAATGCTGAATAGTCTTCTTCAACGATGGGCAGAAAAGTATATGATTCGGGAGGATTGCCTATTATGCCTACTGTCAGGTCTTTTCCGGTTAAAAATTCCTCAAGTAAAAGCGGTTTATCATAACCAAGGTTTTCTCTTATACGAATAATGGCATCATTAACCTCTTCGAGGTTATATGCCACGCTTTCTTTGGTAATGGCAAAACTGCTATCGCCGAAATTTGGCTTAACAATCACCGGGAATTCGATATTCATTTCAAAGACATTGTCTTCGGGCTTAATATAAATGCCCTTAGCAACCGGAATTCCCATTTCCTTTGCAATTCCCCTGATGAGTGACTTATCATAACAATAGGCAAGGCACTGAGGATTTGAACCTGTGTAAGGAATATTAAATACTTCAAGCATAGCGGGAACATGAAGTTCTTTACGCGGATCATTGTCAAAACCTTCATCGCACAAGTTCAGGGCAAAATCAACCCTCCCCTTAAGCTTTTGCAAATCATTTAATAATGTATTATGATTTGTGAGGTAAGTAAAACGGTAATCCTTTAATTCGCCTAGTGCAATTTTAAGATTCATAATGGTTTCCATGTCGTCATTATCAAACACATTGGATGGCTTCACAATATCTGGCCTTGAAGGATCACCCATTATAACAACCACATTTTTCAGTTCCACCTTTTTTGTTTTAACCGGAGTCCACTCCTTGACAGCACTTGCTGTAACAATTATTCGCCTTTCCATCATGCCAAGATCCTGATTACGTTTTGAATCAGTGGCATAATCCCCCATAAAATTGATATTCTTATATCCTGTCTGGGTGAGAATTTCATTAAGCGACTCCCTTGAATATAACCGTTCAGCATAAAACTGGTCAACGATAACACCTTTGTGTATGTTCGAAATGACTTCACGGGATATCAACCGCTGATTATCAGATGACAATGACCTTTCACGGCATACAAAATGTTTGTTATCGATCCATTCCCAGCTTCGCGGACTGTAATTTTCACGAAGATAGTTGCCATCAGCAACATCAATTAAGAATTTTCCATTAGGTTTTAATACCCTGAAAACTTCTTTAAGAATTTTCAAATCATCTTCAGTACTTTCAAAATATCCAAAGCTGTTTCCTAATATCATTACAATATCAAAAGTATCAACCGGATAAGGTAATTTTCGTGCATCACCTTCTTTAAAGTTAACACTCAGGCCTTCAGCAACACTAATATTTTTTGCTTTTCGTATCAGATAATGCGAACGGTCCAGGCCATTTACATTTCTGAAACCCCGTCGTGCAAGTTCCAGTGAATGGCGTCCCTGGCCACATGCCAGGTCAAGGATTACCATATTTTTATCAAGTCCCAGGAACTCGGTAAAAAGATCAACTTCACGGTTAGTGATTTGTTTGTCTTCAACAACATCCGCATCGGTCTTAAGATACATTGAGTTGAATATTCTTCGCCACCAGTCGGGCTGCAGGTAACTCTCGAGGTTATCAACAGGGCCGAATTTCGGCGTTTGAGAATGGCCGTTTTTACGAGGTTTTGCGGCCTGGTTACCATTTATTTTCATTTCTTTAATACATTATAACATGTTGGTATATTTATAACGCATGCAAGATTAATCACTAATTCATAAAAAATAAAGGGTAATCAGGGAATTGTTAAAAAATAATTGAGCGAAATAAAAAATGATAAATATTAAGTAATTGATTAATTGCTTATTACGAATAATTACCTATGTGCGATTGTTGAAAGATTTTAACAGGTAAATGAATTTTTCACCTGATAATTAATGAAAAAAAAT
>CAZBCB010000367.1:0-3504 GCA_964489905.1 uncultured Bacteroidales bacterium | reverse complement strand
GAAAACAATAATGGTTTCGAGAAATTATATTGGGGTCAATGATACCATTGGTGTTGGCAGGAATGTTTTTTTATCAGGTCCTGCTTTAAACGCATTTATTGAAACCGAAACCTTTAATGCAGATACTTTGATACCTGATGAATTCATTGAAATCCCATGGGGTGAAAGCAAGACAGATGTTATTAAATAATTTTCAAAGAATTTTAAATGTTTGCTAAAAATTAAAACCTTTTCAAAAAGGTGTTGTTATTAAAATCATGATTTGAAATTATTATTTTCGCACTTTTATTTAAACAGTAAACTATGATATTTGATATTGAACTAATCCGGTCGTTTTACCAGGATCTTGGAAATAAAGTTAAGAATGTGCGCAAAATAATAGAGCGGCCATTAACCATTGCTGAAAAAATATTATATGTTCATCTTGATCAATCTCAGCAATTAATTGATTTTAAGAGGGGCCATGATTATGTTAATTTCATGCCCGACAGGGTTGCCATGCAAGATGCCACAGCTCAGATGGCATTGCTTCAATTTATGCAGGCAGGGAAAAAAAGAGTGGCTGTGCCCACCACTGTTCATTGCGATCATCTTATAATAGCAAAATCAGGGGCTAAAGCTGACCTTGCCGAAGCAGAAGTTACAAACAAAGAGGTATATGATTTTCTGGCTTCAGTGTCAAATAAATATGGTATTGGGTTCTGGAAACCCGGCGCAGGAATTATTCATCAGGTGTTACTTGAAAATTATGCTTTCCCGGGTGGAATGATGATTGGCACTGATTCACATACCGTGAATGCAGGAGGGCTGGGTATGATTGCAATTGGCGTTGGAGGTGCGGATGCCTGTGATGTTATGGCCTCAATGCCATGGGAACTGAAATTTCCCAGGCTTATTGGCGTTAAACTGACAGGCAAACTAAGTGGCTGGGCTTCAGCAAAAGATGTTATACTTAAGGTTGCTGGTATTCTCACAGTTAAAGGCGGAACGGGTTATATACTTGAATATTTTGGCGAAGGTGCGGCTTCCATTTCCTGCACGGGTAAAGCTACTATTTGCAATATGGGGGCTGAAATAGGAGCTACTACTTCTTTATTTGGATATGATCAGAAAATGGCAGATTATCTTCGTGGAACAGGCAGAACAGAAGTGGCTGAACTGGCTGAAAAGAACAAGCATCATCTTACAGCCGACCCTGAAGTATATGCAAATCCCGAAAAGTATTTCGACCAGATTATAGAAATCAATCTTTCAACACTTGAACCTCATATCAATGGTCCTTTTACACCCGACCTGGCTACTCCTGTTTCACAATTTGTTGCAAAAGTAAAAGAAAATGAATGGCCTGAAAAATTAAATGTCGGGCTTATCGGCTCATGCACCAACTCATCATATGAAGATCTCACACGGGCAGCCTCAATAGCTGCTCAGGCAAAAGCAAAAAAAATAAAGGCCAAATCGGAATTTATCATTACACCAGGTTCGGAACAGATCAGACATTTAGCTGAAAGAGACGGAATTTTAAAGGTATTAACCGATATTGGCGGCATTGTGCTTGCCAATGCCTGCGGGCCATGCATAGGTCAATGGGCACGTAACGGTGCGGACAAACAGGAGCCAAATTCTATTATGACTTCCTTTAACCGAAATTTTGCCAAACGAAATGATGGTAATCCAAACACACATAGCTTTGTCGCTTCGCCCGAAATCGTAACAGCATACGCAATTGCAGGAACACTTAGTTTTAATCCGCTTACTGATTCTATCGAAAACGAAGATGGCGAAATGGTTAAATTTGATATACCCCAGGGAATAGAAATGCCTCCTAAAGGATTTACTTTAAAAGACAAAGGGTATCAGCCACCTGCCGATGACGGTGAAGCGATAAAGATTTATGTTGACCCCGCTTCTGAGCGGCTACAACTTTTAGAACCTTTTGAACCATGGAACGGCAAAGACTTCCATGACCTGCATATTCTTATTAAAGTGAAAGGCAAATGCACTACCGATCATATATCTATGGCAGGATCATGGTTAAAATACAGGGGACATCTTGAAAATATTTCAAATAACCTTTTAATTGGTGCGGTTAATGCATTTAACGGCAAAACCAATCATGTAAAAAATCACATAACAGGTAAATACGAAGAAGTGCCTAAAGTAGCACGCCAATACAAACAAAAGGGCATCGGTAGCATTGTCATTGGTGATGAAAACTATGGTGAAGGCTCCTCACGCGAACACGCTGCCATGGAACCCAGGTATCTGGGCGTTAAAGCCATACTTGTGCGTTCCTTTGCCCGCATTCATGAAACAAACCTGAAAAAACAAGGCGTGCTTGCCCTGACCTTTGCAGATAAAGATGATTATTTTAAAATAAAAGAAGATGATACCATTGACATTATCGGACTGACATCATTCAGCCCCGGCCAGCCATTAACCTTAAGAATTCATCATATTGACGGGACAACCGATCAGATACTTGCAAATCATTCTTATAATAAAAACCAGATTGAATGGTTTAAGGCAGGATCGGCGCTAAACCTAATCAGATTGAAAGGATAAAATAATGAACTGAAATCATTTTCTTGCAATATATTTGTTTTAATGGTTATGAAACACCTCAATATAATTTAAAGTGGATAATATCAGAATCTTAATATGATTTTCAACGTAAAAATCAGTATCCTGTTTTTAGAAACGATATATAATCCTAAATTTGTCAATTGATTTTATCAATTGACGAATCGACTTACAGAATCTAATCATTCCGAATCTTCGAAATGATAGATTTTGCTAAGTCGGGGAAGTCAACAGAAACAATATTTTTCAATATTTATGATGTTTCTATTGACTAATCCCGGATAATCAGAAATGAACCAGGTAAAGAATTGGCCTAAAATGATAAAATGACTAAATACCTTGCCGTAATAGCCGGGCCTACAGCATCAGGTAAAACACAAATGGCAATTGAAATTGCCCGGTATTTCAATACCGACATCATCAGCGCTGATTCAAGGCAGATTTATCGTGAAATGAAAATAGGCACTGCAGCGCCTTCTGCAGAACAATTGGCTGCAGTAAAACATCATTTTATCGGACATCGTTCAGTGCATGAGTATTATAATGCCAGCATATTTGAATGTGAGGTGATTGAATTGCTAAACAATCTCTTTGAAAACCATAATACAGTTGTCATGACAGGCGGCAGTGGCTTATATATTGATGCCGTGTGCAAAGGGATTGATGATTTCCCTGCTGTTGACCCTGAAATAAGAGCACGGCTTAAATCAGAATACATGCAAAATGGTATAGACTGGCTAAGGCAAGAGGTAAAACAATCTGATCCTGATTACTATATGCGGGTTGATATCAATAATCCGAAACGTCTGCTGAAAGCACTTGAAATTTACACCATGACAAAAAGGCCCTATTCATCTTTTTTAACAGATAAGAAAAAAGAACGAAATTTTATGACTATTTATATTGGCCTGAATATGCAAC
>CAZBCB010000366.1:0-3534 GCA_964489905.1 uncultured Bacteroidales bacterium | reverse complement strand
ATATGCAAAGGTAGAAATTACAAAAGCATCCATCATTTTTTTCGATACTGTTTTTAAACAGTTTATTCAATAAAACAATTCACAATTGTTGAAAAATATTTTTAACTTTAATTTTTGCCTCGATACGTGAAATGATGAAATTAAGTATCGGATATGTTTCATTATTAAAAATTTCATAAAGCGATGTTATTGTTTCCAAATGCTAAAATAAATCTGGGTCTTGCTGTCGCTGAAAGGCGTCGTGACGGTTACCATAATCTGCTTACTGTATTTTATCCTGTTGGACTCACGGATATTCTTGAAATAGTGCCTGATTTTAATAAACCCAATGGCCATATTCATTTCAGGACAACAGGCATTCCGATTAATGAGGAAGAGGATAATAACCTTTGTGTGAAGGCTTATAAACTGTTGTCTGCTGAATATGAATTACCTGCAGTTTCAGTTCACCTTCACAAAATTATTCCTGTTGGTTCAGGATTAGGTGGTGGTTCTTCTGATGCTGCTTTTATGCTGAAAGGTCTGAATAGTCTCTTCAAACTTGAAATTAGTGAAGATAAACTGGAGGGTTATGCCAGCCGCCTTGGCAGTGATTGTGCTTTTTTTATACGAAATTATCCTGTTTCGGCCCACGGAAAAGGGAACCTGTTTAAAGACATCAATCTGAAGCTAAATGATTACCACATTATTATTGTTTGTCCACCCATTCATATTAACACTTCTGAGGCTTATTCCTATATCACTCCTGTAAATCCTGAATTTCCGCCTGAAAAAACCGTTTGTTTGCCCATAAACGAATGGAAAAAGAAACTCAGGAATGATTTTGAGAAAAGCATATTTCACCGCTATCCGCAAATCAGGTATATTAAAGATAAGTTGTATAACATAGGTGCTTTGTATGCTTCCATGTCGGGCAGCGGGGCATCAGTGTATGGTATTTTTAAGGAATCACCGGTTATTCCGAAAGAATTTACTGAATATTTTACATGGTGCGGCTCTCTAAAAGTGCCTGTAGGTATATGATCTGACAATGCCTGTATCCCTGTCCACAGTTTCGTGGCATCTGATTCTTCTTTGCTTCAGATTCATGAATTAACAATATCTTCACAAGATCCTGCATCCTTATTTTTTCTGATTTCTGTTAACCGGTAACCGGTCTTTACCTGACCGGGATTTTCTCGATAGATCAATAGAAACAACATGTTTAACCCAAGTACGATGAATTTATAAATTCATCGTACTTGGGTTTAAATATTTATTGTGTTTCTGTTGATTAATCCCGGTTTACTTAAATTCAACCATCACCACACCTTTTTTTATTTTATCGCCTTCCCGAACACAAACATCTTTAACTTCACCTTCTATAGGTGAATAAATGATGTTTTGCATTTTCATGGCTTCAAGGATCAATAATTTTGAATTCCTGTCAACTTTATCGCCGGATTTAATAAAAATCTGGCATACAGTTCCAGGAATATAGCTCAGAAGTTGTTTTTCGTTGGGTTTTGTCCATTTTTTCCTGTTTTCAAATTTCCGGGTTAAACGGGTAAGATACAATTCTCCTCTTATATTCAGGGTCTTTAGCTGGTTTTGAGCATCCTGATTATTGCCGGTCTGGTGCATGATAAAGATTTTAAATGATTAATAAAATAAATTTCCGGATTGTTTTTCAGAAAGGAGGGATTCCGTGTTTTTTCCTGGGCAGGGAAACTTTTTTTTCAGTGGCTACCTCCAAAGCGTGCAATAATATTTTCCTGGTTTCTGAAGGTTCAATTACTGCATCGATGTATCCTCGTGATGCGGCAACATAAGGATTGGCAAATTTTTCCTTGTATTCCTTAACTTTTTGCTGGCGCATTTCTTCAGGATTTGAAGCTTCCATAATTTCTTTCCGGAAAATAATATTGGCAGCTCCTTCAGGACCCATAACGGCAATTTCAGCTGTCGGCCATGCAAATACAAAGTCGGCTCTCAGGTGTCTTGAACCCATTGCGATGTAACCTCCTCCGTAGGCTTTACGAAGAATAACAGTAAGCTTGGGCACCGTTGCTTCACTATATGCATACAGTACTTTTGCTCCGTGTCTTATGACACCTGCATGTTCCTGATCAATGCCCGGGAGGTAACCCGGCAGATCAACCAGTGTAATAATAGGAATATTGAATGCATCACAATACCGGATGAAACGGGCTGCTTTGTCTGAAGAATCCACATCGAGCACACCGGCCAGTACCAGCGGCTGGTTGCAGACAAAACCACAGGTTTTTCCGTCCATGCGGCCGAAGCCTATAACCATATTGGCTGCCCAATGTTCCTGAATCTCAAAAAATTCTGAATCATCAACAATGGATTTAATAACGTCCCGCACATCATAGGGTAGTTTGGGGTCATCGGGGACAATGTCGTCAATGATGTAATTGGTTTTTGGGGGCCGGGGTTCAATAGAAGGCACTTTATGTTCGTTACTCCAGGGAATAAAAGTCATTAGTTTTTTAATCTGCTCAAAACATTCTTTTTCTGAACGGGCATAAAAATGAGCATTTCCTGTTATTTCGCTGTGTACTCTGGCCCCGCCAAGGTCTTCCATTGAAATTTCCTCGCCCAGGACAGTTTTTATGACCTCAGGGCCTGTAATAAACATTTTTGAAATGTTTTCAACTACAAAAACGAAGTCAGTAAGCGCCGGTGAATATACCGCACCGCCTGCGCAAGGCCCCAGAATTACCGATATCTGAGGAATCACACCAGATGAAATGGTATTACGGAAAAATATTTCACCATAACCTGCCAGCGAATTAACACCTTCCTGAATCCTTGCCCCTCCTGAGTCATTAATGCCGATAAGAGGCATTTTCATTTTAAGGGCATGTTCCATGATTTTTACAATTTTACGTGAATGCATGGCACCCAGTGAGCCCCCTGCCACCGTAAAATCCTGCGCAAAAATACATACAGGTTTTCCAAAAATTGTTCCGGTACCTATTATAACCCCATCGCCTGCTAGAACTTTCTTTCCCATATCGAAATCACGGACATCGTGTTCGACAAACATATCATATTCCTGAAACGAGTCTTCATCAAGCAAGGTGCGTATCCGATCCCTGGCGGTCATTTTCCCCATTGAAACCTGTTTTTCAATAGCTTTTTCACCTCCACCCATCTGGATTTCCTCACGTTTTTTTCTTAATTCCTGAATTTTGTTCTTTATTGCCATTATATGTAATTAATTAAATGATGATTCACTTATTATTCCAGCTTTTATGATTCTGTTTTTAACAGAATCATAAAAACAATGCCCGTAAAAATAAGAAAAAATATTAACCCGGCTGGGATGAATTTATCCTAAATTCGTCAATTGATTTTTTCGATTGATGAATTTCCTCTAAAAATAATTTTCTTGTAAACAAGTTTTATTCAATCAGCATTGCCCTTTCTGTTTTTATCAGCCAGGATGAATTTGTAATTTCATATTACTTGGGATAATCGTAATTTTATAAACGGAAAGAATGGCGGTGGTGCTTTTCGTTGGCGTTT
>CAZBCB010000365.1:0-3553 GCA_964489905.1 uncultured Bacteroidales bacterium | reverse complement strand
CCTAATGAATATTACGAAGACTAACATTGATGATTTGAATGCTGTAGTTAAAGTTATCATTGATAAAGCTGACTACGAAGAGAAAGTTGAAAATATCCTGAAGGATTATAAAAAAAAGGCCAGGCTTGATGGATTTCGTCCGGGTATGGTGCCTATGGGCATCATTCGGAAAATGGTCGGAAAATCTGTTTTGGCCGAAGAGGTAAGTAAAATACTCGAGGAATCAATGAGTGATTTTTTTGCAAAAGAAAAAATCAATATACTTGGTGATCCTTTACCACATGAGGATAAAGAACCTGAGATAAACTGGGAAACCCAGACTTCTTTTGAATTTACTTTTGATATCGGAATAGCTCCCGAATTTGATGCACCGGTCAGCAACAAGGAAAAAATACCTTATTATAAGATAAAAATTGACAGTGATGCCCGTAATAAGCATATTGACAGATTAAGATCACGCTTTGGGAGTTTTAAAGAAATCGAACAGATTACGGAAAATGAGATGATAAAGGCTGACATTGTCCAGGTTGATAAACAGGGCAACCAGGTTTCCGATGGAATAAGGGTTGAAGATGCCATGATTTATCTTGAGTTTATTAAAGATGAAAAACAGAAGAAAAAGTTCAAGGGTTTGCAGAAAGGTTCAACACTTATCATCGATCTTCGCAAAGCATTCCCTAATGATATTGATCTGGCAGCATTACTTAAAATTGATAAAGAAAAAGCAGATCGGATAAAAGATGATTTTCAGCTTACCATAAAATCTGTCTCAGTATTTGAAAAACCTGAAGTCAATCAGGATTTTTACGACAAACTATATGGTAAAGATGTTATTAAATCTGAAGAAGAATTTTTACAAAAAGTTGATAGTGAGTTAAATGCAACTTTTGAGCGTGAAAGCGAATACAAATTTACTCAGGATGTGAGAGATTATTATTTAAAAAAATTTAAAAAAGACCTGCCAGATGAATTTTTAAAAAGATGGTTGTTGAAAGTTAATGAAGGCAAGGTAAGCAAAGAACAGATTGAAAAGGAATTTGACCAGTTTATCGACGATCTGAAATGGCAGTTGATCAAATCAAAGATAGCCCGTGAAAATGATATAAAGATAACCGAGGAAGAGTTGCGGTCATTTATTGGGATGAATTACAGAATACAGTTTTTGCAATATTATGGAATAGCCAATGTACCCGAAGAAACCCTTGCGAATTATGTTGATGAGGCATTGAAAAACAGAAATGAAATAAGGCGTTATTCAGAAAAATTAATTGAGACTAAAATTTATGAGTTTGTTAAAAAAAATGTAAAACTTGACGAGAAAGAAATTACACTGGAAAAATTCAACAAATTACTTGAAAAATAGTTATCTTAACATAAACAAAGAATATTATGGACCAAAATAATGATTTTATTAAATATGCAACCGGTCATGCTGGCATAAGCAGCCTGGGCATGCAACGTTATATCTCTGTGGCTAATAGTTATATTTCACCAACCATTATTGAGGAACGTCAGCTCAATGTTGCCCAGATGGATGTTTTTTCCAGGCTTATGATGGACAGGATAATTTTTCTGGGTTTACCGATTGATGATTTTGTAGCTAATGTTATTCAGGCACAACTGTTATATCTCGACTCAGCTGATCCGGGGAAAGATATCCAGATATATTTTAATACACCCGGAGGTCATGTGCATGCAGGTCTGGGTATTTATGACACCATGCAGTATATTTCATGCGATGTGGCAACCATTTGCACGGGTATGGCCGCATCAATGGGTGCTGTATTACTTTGCGCAGGCACAAAAGGTAAACGTTCGGCTTTGAAGCATTCACGGATTATGATTCATCAGCCCATGGGAGGAGTTCAGGGCCAGGCTGCTGACATTGAAATAACAGCAAGAGAAATTCTAAAACTGCGTGCTGAATTATATAATATTATTGCATTGCATTCAGGCAAACCGGTAGAAAAAGTTGAAAAAGATGCTGATCGTGACTACTGGATGACAGCTAATGAAGCAATGGAATATGGAATGATTGACGAAGTATTGGAAAGAAGTAAAAAGAAATGATGGGTTTTTAAAAATTGAATCGTAACTTTACTTGTTCGTTTTCGTTAAATTATTAATGAGGGATTACTAATGGATAAGTGTTCTTTTTGCGGAAGAGATAAACGGGAAACAAATCTTCTTATTGCCGGGATTTCAGGGCATATATGTGATATGTGCGTTGAACAGGCTTATGAAATTGTACAGGAAGAAGGTAAAAAAAGCCACCCGTTTGACATGAATTCTATTAAACTCATTAAACCAAAGGAAATAAAAAAATTTCTTGATTTATACGTTATCGGGCAGGAAGAAGCAAAAAAAATTATTTCTGTTGCCGTTTATAACCATTACAAAAGATTAATACAGGCAAACCGCAAGGATGCTGAGGATGTTGAAATTGAAAAATCAAATATTATTTTGGTGGGAGAAACAGGTACAGGTAAAACCCTGTTAGCCAGAACAATAGCTAAATTACTGCATGTACCCTTTACCATTGTCGACGCTACAGTTCTCACTGAAGCCGGATATGTGGGCGAAGATATAGAAAGTATACTTTCACGCCTTTTACAGGTTGCCGATTATAATGTTGCAGCCGCCGAAAAGGGTATTGTTTTTATAGATGAAATAGATAAAATTGCACGTAAAGGCGATAATCCGTCTATTACACGAGATGTTTCGGGAGAAGGTGTTCAGCAGGGTTTGTTAAAATTGCTTGAAGGATCGGTTGTAAATGTACCTCCTCAGGGTGGGCGTAAACATCCTGATCAGAAAATGATACCTGTGGATACACGAAATATTCTTTTCATTTGCGGAGGTGCTTTTGAAGGTATAGAAAGAAAAATAGCCCAAAGGCTTAATACAACTGTTGTTGGTTATAACGCTTCTCGCCGCACTGATATTATTGACCGGAATAACCTTATGCAATATATTGCGCCACAGGACCTGCGCGCTTACGGTATGATTCCTGAAATTATCGGACGTCTGCCTATGCTTACTTATTTGCATCCTCTCGACCGTAAAGCATTGCGCAGCATACTCACCGAACCAAAAAATGCTATCATAAAACAATATGTCAAGCTGTTCGAACTCGACGGAATCAAACTCAGTTTTGACGAGGAAACACTCGACTACATTGTTGATAAAGCTATTGAATTTAAACTTGGAGCCAGAGGCCTGCGTTCAATCTGCGAAGCTGTTATGATTGACGCCATGTTTGAATTACCTTCAAGCAATGAAAATGAAATAAATATTACCTGTGAATACGCAAAATCGAAAATTGAGAAAGTAAATATGCAACGATTAAAAGTTGCCTGATTATTTGTTTTTTAATTTAATGCTTTTATATTTGCATTATTAATCAACAGAAAAATGAACAGAATATATACAATATGGTGGTGGTGGAGCTTACGTGTCTTGAATAAACCGTGAGGTTCTGCCCCTATTGTATACACTGATATTATAAAAGCGGCCTATCGTACTCACGGTAGGCCGCTTGTGTTTTATACGC
>CAZBCB010000364.1:0-3562 GCA_964489905.1 uncultured Bacteroidales bacterium | reverse complement strand
CGAAGTTAGTCAATGGAAACGCAATGTACTTTATAAATATATTATTGTCTTCCCCGACTTATCATAATCCCGAACCAGAATTAATCCACAGTAAGGGATTTTCTGCCTATGTTAATTAGGCTGGGTTTAAAAAACAGCAACCTGAATTTGTTATTTCAGATAAAGAGATACATTATCAATATGTCCGAAATCAGGGCCGGTAATATATTCTCCCCTTATTTTCAGGCCTGACAGGTTTGACAACACTTTTTTAAAATCTTCACGGGTTGCAGGCTCTCCTGTTTCACTATTCTTTTTCCAGCCGGCATCAGGTGATAAAACTACAGAAAATGTTGTCCACGCTGTATCAGGATGCCTCGGTAAGGTATAAACCAGCTTCAGATCATTGCTTTCAAGGATGATATCAGCAGCATCAAACTGGCTATAAAGGCCAGACTGTTTCAGGTCAAACTCAAGTTTTTTATTCAGGGCTCTTTTTTTAGAACCCAGGAATTTTTGTGGAGCATTCCAATACCAGATACCACCTGTAGTTTCATCGGTTGCCGATAAACATCCGCCGGGATTGCCACCGGTATTATGGTATTCGGGTTTGGCAAAGCTGTTCTTAACATCTCCTACAACCTGCCAGCCTTCGTCGTTATTGGTGAATTTGCTATTAACCCTGTTGGGTCTTAATATGAAGAATAAGAAAATAATGATTAGTATAATAACTAATCCAGCGAAATAATAAATTCCTTTTCTTTTCATATTTAGATAAATTTAATTATTCAAATCTAAATTAATAATTTACATGGATTTTTTTGCTTCTGTTTATTTTATTTTTCTTCCATAAACGGATACTTGTATGTCGTTGGTGGTACAAAGTTTTCTTTTATGGCACGCGGTGTTAGCCACCTCAGCAAATTAAGTACTGAACCTGCCTTATCGTTGGTTCCTGAACCTCTTGATCCGCCAAAAGGTTGCTGGCCTACCACAGCACCGGTTGGTTTGTCGTTGATATAAAAATTCCCTGCTGAATACATTAACTTTTGTGATGCAAGGTTAATGGCTTCGCGATCGGTAGCAAAAATTGAGCCGGTGAGCCCATACATCGATGTCTTATCACAAATATCTAATGTTTCTTCGTATTTGTTATCAGGATAAATATAAACAGATAAGATAGGTCCGAAAAATTCTTCCTGCATGGTAAAATAACCCGGATCGGAGGTAACTACTATGGTAGGTTCAACAAAATAGCCCACTGATTTATCACATTTTCCACCTGCAATGATGGAAGCGGTTTTTTCTTTTTTAATTCTTTCAATTACATCCGATAATCTGTTAAAGGCTGTTTCATCAATAACTGCATTGATAAAATTTGAAAAATCTTCAGGTCCGCCCATTTTAAATGTTGCCAGGTCGCTGAGCATAAGGTCACGTATTTCAGGCCATAGTGATTCAGGTATATAGGCTCGTGATGCAGCCGAACACTTTTGTCCCTGATATTCAAATGCTCCTCTGATTAATGCGGTTGAAACCTGGTTAGGATGTGCCGACGGATGGACAAATACAAAATCTTTTCCTCCCGTTTCTCCGACAATTCTGGGATAATTTTTATACCTGAAAATATTACTGCCAATGGTTTTCCAGATACCCTGAAAGACTTCCGTGGAACCGGTATAATGAATTCCGGCAAAATCGGGGTGCATAAAAACTACGTCAGATGCTACCGGCCCGGGAACAAAAACCTGATTAATCACACCTGCGGGCAAACCTGCATCTCTGAATAATTCCATAATAACACGGGCAGATAGTATCTGGCTTTTTGATGGTTTCCAGACAACCACATTACCAAGCATAGCAGGTGCCGAAGGAAGGTTTCCGGCTATTGAAGTGAAATTAAAAGGCGTTACAGCAAAAATAAAACCTTCAAGAGGACGCCAATCGAGTCGGTTCCATATTCCTGACGGTGAAATAGGCTGAAAATCATAAATTTCAGTCATGTATTTTACATTGAACCTCAGAAAGTCAGCCAGTTCGCATACTGCATCAATTTCCGACTGAAAAACATTTTTTGACTGCCCGAGCATGGTTGCTGCATTGATTTTTGTCCAGTACTCCGGCTCACATAGTAAATCAGCAGCTTTCAGAAACACTGAAGCCCGGTCTTCCCATGGCATTGATGCCCATTTTTCACGGGCTGCGAGGGCAGCATCCATAGCCATCTGAACTGATTCCTGATCACCTTCATGATAATACCCCAGAATATGGTTATGGTCATGTGGTGCCCTGATTTCTTTTAACTTGCCTGTTTTAACGTCTTTGCCGTTAATAAACATCGGTATTTCGGCCTGTTGCTTTAATAGTTCACCTATAGCTTTTTTAAGCTTTATCCTTTCAGGGGTTCCCGGTGCATAATTCAGCACAGGTTCATTTTTGGGTAAGGGCACATGAAAAAATCCGGATGATTTCATAATTGAATGCTTTTTAACCTGTTTTTTATTAAATTTATAACAGAACAGTAAAAGAAAAAATGATATTTATCTTACTACTAACTGATTAATGGATTGCTTTCCGGATATCACCCAAAAAGATTTATTTTTAAGCGAATAATATCAAAAAAAACTGCAAATCGTATATTATAAATTATTGATCTCTCACTCCTTTTTTTTTCTATGTGACCCGTCGCAAAAAGGTTTATTGGCCGAACCCCCGCAGCGGCATAGGTAAAGCTCATGTTCTTTTATTTCACTTAGCCCTGCACTGTTTTTAAATGAAAAAAAACCTTTTACCCTGATAGGACCGTTTTTGATAATAGTTACTTCAACTGGTTTTTTATCCATAGTAAAGAATATTATTTGTCCGTAAATCCTATTTTCCGGTGGGCTCCATCACAGTATGGCATTTTGTTTGATGCCCCGCATCGGCATAACGAATATATTTTCATGGGTTTTAGCGGTTGTCCGTCGGTTCCGATGATGGTAAAATTGCCATTAAAGACAAGCGGGCCGTCTTCCATAACACGCAGTTCAGGTATTTCATGAGTATCAGTATTTGCTTTGCTTTTGTTTTTTTCACTATCTGTTAAGTCTTTATTATATTTAAAGCTAAGAGCCTGTGTGGGACATAACTTTACAACCCTTATAATCTCTTCAGTCGGCGCCCCTTTCATATTAACCCATGGTCGCTTCCTCGGATTAAAGACTTCAATAAGTTCACGATAACAGGTAGTGGCATGAATGCACTTTGCGGGCCGCCAGAATACTGTTATTTCACCGTTGGTATATTCCCTGTCATTTTTATCCATGGCCTGCACTTAATTTGAATATTGTTTATAAAATAATAACACTGAGAGAAATTTTATGGTTTTTTATTATTTAACAATTCTTCGTAGCTATTGTTTATATCATTCTGCTCATAAGGATTATCATAGAATTGAATACCTGCTTTTTCATAAGCACGCATCATTCTTTGATAATAACCTTCTAAATAAGAATTAAATAATACAGAATCTGTTTCTTCAGGAATTTTGTTAAAAGGTATTTCCGGTTCTTTAAATCTATATAAAGTAGCAGTTGTATTA
>CAZBCB010000363.1:0-3566 GCA_964489905.1 uncultured Bacteroidales bacterium | reverse complement strand
AGCTTTCCAACAACACACTTTTTCAATTTATAAATATCAAATTATAAATACTATTTCCCCGCGATTTTTAAATGTACAAGAAGTACATCATGAGGAGGAATAAGCATCGTTAAAGGATGATCTGTGTTTCCGATAATTTTATGCTGCCAAACATCGTAAATCTCATATTTTTTTTCCCACGGGTTAAATCCGCTTAGTTGGATGGATGGATGATAAATGCCAAACTTATGCCAGTCATGTTTAAAGTTATGTGTTCTATTACTACGATTCAGAAAGCAGAAAGCTGCTTCACCATTTGACAAAGCCTTAACCCAGATTTCAAAGTCTCCATAATCAAGATACTTGAACCCCTGCAGTCCTAATGCATCCTGGTCAATACCAATTGCGTCTTTATTGGTCAGAATCAGCTTTATGCTATCACTCATTGATCTGATATCGTTTCCTGCGAAAAGAGGAGCAGCAAGTATACACCAGAGGCTGAAATGGGTTTTATACTCAGTAAATGATTGTCCTCCGTTTCCAACCTCAAGCATATCTGGATCATTCCAATGTCCGGGCCCTGCATATTCCCACAAATCAACCTGCCTGTCGAGTATGGGAAGCACTCCCAGACCACCCCAGTTTACCTGGCAATCGAAACAGTCTATAATATCAGAAGTAGTACGCCAGAGATGACCTATTCCTTTTCCCCACTCCCATGGTTTATTTTCTCCCCATTCACAGATACTGAATACAATTGGCCTTCCGCTTTCTTTAAGCGCTTTGCTCATTGTTTCATATGCCGATCTGGCATTCTGACCCTGATTGCTACACCAGTCATATTTTAAATAATCGACACCCCAGGAGGCATACTGCCTTGCATCCTGATACTGATAACCAAGGCTCCCGGGTCTTCCCTGACAGGTTTCAGATCCGGCACATGAGTATAGCCCAAACTTAAGCCCCCTTGCGTGAACGTAATCTGCGAGGGTTTTCATACCTGAAGGGAATCTCTGGGGATCGGCAATTATGTTACCCATACTATCGCGGCCTGTCTGCCAGCAATCATCAATTACAATGTACTCGTATCCAACATCTCGCATACCGCTATGGACCATTGCATCAGCGACCTCCCTTATTAGTTTCTCGCTCACATTGCATCCAAACTTGTTCCAGCTATTCCAGCCCATCGGAGGTGTAGGTGCCAGCAAACCCGGTTCCTGCGCATTCACATTTAACGCCAATATAAAAAAAGCGACAACTGAAATATGTGTTTTTTTAATACCCATAGTTAATTAATTACAATTTTCTGACAAGAGTATGATGCATCATTTCCAATTTTGACGAGATATGTCCCTTTCCCGCCCAGTAAAGAGGATTCCAGTTCCTTCCTGCCAGTAATATTTTCTTTAAAAACCAGTTGACCGGCCATATTGTATATTTCAACTAATGTGTCTGTACCAGTTTCAACTTCAATATTTATCTTCCCAGGTGATGGATTTGGAAATAAAACATGGGGTCCAGTACTCTTATTAATCTTTTTTATCCTATTGACATTCGAAGGCATATATACCTTCCATTCCAGAATTCCCTGTGCCTTATGATAACCAATAAAGTTAAGCCTGATTTTATCTGTAAATACCGGGCCAAAGTAAACATAATTGTATTGGTCAGGGAGTATTGTCCCTGTCTTTTTACCACAGCGGGTTGTTTCCAGCACCTTGAATTTTCCAGAAACAGCATCCCAATAAGAAATAAAACAGGAATCAGGCAAAGCAATGCCTTCATGATCATCCCACCAATATATACCAGCCGAACTAATTGTATATTTTTTGGCAAAGTTATATTGAACCCAGTTCCAGGTATTTATTGTTCCGCCTTCACTCTGCCAGTTTCCGAAAGCGCCGCTTCCTTTATCACTGCTGCTTGACGGATCGTAAAGATCATAAATACTTTTGAGATTTTCCCAGGGCGATACATAGTTTGTTGAAGCAAAATCACCGGAATCTTCATGAAGAAGAATCAGTGAATCTGGTAAAGGTGCAGGTTGTTTTGTGGAAAGCCATACCTGCATTTCGGATCTGCCTCTGTTATTCCATAAAAAATAAGGGATCAAACATACATTGGCAAGGCTTTTGTCAATGCGGACAGCATCAGTTTTGACAACAACCGTACCATTGAGTAAGGCAGGTTCGTATGACGATGTCAGAATGGCATTTTTATCATAATATAGGTCAAGCACTCTGTTGTTATTATCTATTCCTTCGGCACAAAACACAAAGGGGCCTTTCTGTATTGCCATTCTATCTTTATCTTCTTCGACACGCTCATTGGCAACTATTTTTCTTGGATTCATTGGTAAAGTGATGGTCACAACATCACCGGTACTCCAGGTTCTGTTTAAAACAGCATATCCCTTATAAACAGTAGGATGGATAACCTCTCCGTTCAATTTCATTTCAATTGGAGTATTATTGACATCAGAAAATTTGTATAAGTCACCTGGCACTACTTCATTTCTTGCCCATCCCGGAATTCGAATAAGCAAAGCAAAACTTTCTGACGAACCTGGATTGACATTGATCTCAATATGCCCGTCCCATGGGTACTCAGTATTCTGGGAAATTTCAAGCATTCTTCCATTCAAATCAATTTTGGCAGAACTCTTTATAAATAGATTAACATATAAAGTATCAGCGTTTTTTGCATAGATATAACCAGGAACAGAAGGGATTAACCTTGCAATATTTGGTGGACAACAGGCGCAGCCAAACCACACGCTTCGTTGATGCGACCCTGTGGATTGAAGAGGATTCGGATAAAAGAATCTGTTACCTGACAAGGAAATTCCAGATAATAAAGCATTGTATAGTGTTCTTTCCAGAATATCGATGTATTTTGCTTCTCCATGCAACAAAAACAATCTCTGATTCAGGTATATATTTCCGATGGAAGCACAGGTTTCGCAATATGCTGAGCTATTAGGCAAATTGTAGGCTCCGTTGAAACCTTCATTACCTCCGGAAGCACCAATACCACCGGTAATATAAATTTTTCTACGGACAATATCTTCCCAGATTGTATCGATAGCCTTTATGTAAGAAGTGTCTCTTGTAATTGCAGCCACATCTGCCATACCGGAATACATATAAACAGCTCTCACGGCATGCCCCACTGCTTCGGTCTGGTTAACAACTTTCTCATGAGCCTGACAGTATTCCTCTCCTCCAGGTCCCCTGACATCAAGAAAGAATTTGGCCAGACGGAGGTATCGGTCATCGCCTGTTGCCCTGTACAAACGCACCAGTCCAGTTTCTATTATTTGATGCCCAGGATATTCTTCCAGTTTACCCCATCCAAAATCCCTGTCCACCAGATCTGCTGCTTTAATAGCAATTTTCAGAAGGTTGTCTTTCCCCGTTGCCTGATAATAAGCTACGGCCGCTTCAAACAGATGACCCAGGTTGTAAAGCTCGTGACTTAAAATATGTTCATTTACCCAGCGGCTATTCCCGGCCCATGGATGAGGCTGTGTGTGATTAATTGCCGCTATGGTTCTGTTCGTATACAAATAACCATCTGGTTCC
>CAZBCB010000362.1:1367-3571 GCA_964489905.1 uncultured Bacteroidales bacterium | reverse complement strand
TATGTTAAACGACAAATTATTCATTTTCATTATTTTATTTTCAGGTGTTTTTTCATTTAACAATAATGTATTTGCTCAGCAGGATACGGTTTTTAATCAAACCGATGTTAATGGTCTGAAGCAAGGATACTGGCGTAAGTACTACTCAAACGGGAATCTTATTTATAAAGGCTTTTTTAAAAATGATAAACCCGTTGGGGAATTTTGCCGGTATTATGAAAGCGGAGCATTGAAAGTAAGAATGATTTATTCTCCAGCAGGTAATCTGGCCCGTTCAATATGGTATTACGAAAATGGTAATCTGGCTGCAAAAGGTAATTATCTGGGGACAGCTAAAGACAGTACCTGGGAATACTACAGTTATTATGATAATTCATTGAAGTCTAAAGAAAACTATTCAAACGGAGCCCGAAATGGATTTTCATATCATTTTTACCAGGATGGGTCGATCCTGGAAAGAACAGAATGGAAAAATAATATAAAAGATGGCATTTGGGAACAATACTATCCGGGAGGTATTATTAAAACAAGAGGTACATACAAAAACGATAAACTCAACGGACCTTTTTATGTTTTCAGAGAAGACGGCGGAATATCAGTACAAGGCTTTTTCCTTGATAACCTAAGACATAATAAATGGGTTTTTTATAAAGAAGATAATTCGATTGATCTGGAAGTAAAATATGATTACGGAAAACCTGACAGGGAAGATGCATTAACAGAAAAACAAAGAGAAATTTTAAGACTTATCGAAGAAAATCAAGGGAAATATGACGAACCAGATGAAACTAATTTTATGCAGAAAAACAGATAATGCTGGTGCGGTTATTTTATTTTTTGTCTGTTTGATATTTTTGTTCCGGTCATCCGGCAGTAATGTTTTTGCGCAACAGGAAACAGCACTCGGCAAATACAGGATTGAATTTACCGATAAAAATAACACCCCTTTCAGCACTGACAGACCTGAAGAATTTTTATCTGAACGTGCTATTCAGCGTAGGATCAGACAGGAGATACCCATTGACTTTAAAGATATTCCTGTAAATCAATCTTATATTGATAGCATAAGGAATACAGGTGTTGAGGTTTTAACTGTTTCAAAATGGTTTAATGCGGTCACTGTTGCATGTAATGATAGCACAGCGCTTGAAAAAATAAAAAATTTTTCTTTTGTCAGGAAGGCAGAATTGAAAGGCTCTACATCTTTATCTGCACAGAGTGAGCATAAAATGAATAATGCAGTGAATCAGATGGAAGAATCAACTTACTTTGATTACGGATATTCGGCGCGTCAGATAAACATACATAAAGGTGAAAAACTGCATAATCTGGGGTACACAGGGAAGAATATCCATATAGCGGTTATTGATGCAGGCTTTTATAATGTTGATGCGCTGGAAGCATTTACTCATCTCTGGCAAAATGGTCAAATTCTGGGCACCCGTGATTTTGTTAACAGGAAATCAAATATTTTTCAGGAACATAGTCATGGTAAAACAGTTCTTTCGGTAATCGGAGGGTATATACCTGGATTTCTTATCGGATCGGCACCTGATGCAAGTTTCTGGTTGTTGCGATCAGAAGATGTTAATTCTGAATACATAATAGAGGAGGACAACTGGATAGCGGCAGCTGAATTTGCTGACAGCGCTGGTGTTGACATCATAAACACCTCATTGGGTTATTCGGTTTTTGATAATCCGTCACAAAATCATAAATACGGTGATATGGATGGCAATACCGCCCGTATTTCTGTAGCTGCTGACATAGCAGCTTCAAAAGGAATTCTTGTTGTTGTCAGTGCAGGGAACGAAGGGAATGATGAATGGAAATATATTACTGCTCCTGCAGATGCTGATAGTGTTTTAGCAATAGGTGCAATTGACTCTACCGGTATTATTGCGCCATTCAGTAGCCGTGGACCTTCTTCCGACCGACGTATTAAGCCCGATGTTTGTGCTATGGGCGTAAAAACCATTACTCAGGGAACTGTTGGTACCATTTCAGTTGCAAGTGGCACATCTGTTGCAGCACCTATAATAACCGGATTATCAGCCTGCCTGTGGCAAGCCAATCCCGATGCCAAAGTAATGGACATTCAGGCAGCCATTAAGAAAAGTGCCGACCGTTTCAATAACCCCGATACCATATATGGCTACGGTATTCCTGATATGAACAAAGCGCTATCCATGCTCCAGGACAAG
>CAZBCB010000362.1:0-1357 GCA_964489905.1 uncultured Bacteroidales bacterium | reverse complement strand
AAATAAACAATCGGGAACCTTATGAACCGGCTACGGTATCAGTATTCCCTAATCCGTTTTCAACAGAAATATATATCTTTTATAATGAAATTAATGAGCCGGTTGTCAACGTGAGCATTTTTGACCTGTGCGGACGGAAAATATTCGGAAACATTTATAATATTGTTGAAAATACAGGATTTATTACTGTCAGCAAAGAAATATCATTTTTATCAAAAGGTATTTATATTATTGCCATAACCTCAGGTGACATTAAATACAACACACGCGTAGTAAAATTATAATATGCAGGAAAATTATCTTTCGCTTTACGAACTGAATAATCTTATTAAGAATGCACTTAAGCAATCATTTCCGGAGTCATACTGGATTATTGCTGAAATAAGCGAAATGAAAATTAATTACAGCGGGCATTGTTATCTTGAACTGATTGAAAAAAAAGCTGAAAGCGATACAATAAGAGCCAGGGCAAGAGCCACCATATGGTCATCTGTTTTCAGGATGATACAGCCCTATTTTGAAACAACAACTCACACCCGGCTTGCTGCAGGCTTAAAAATACTTGTAAAAGTGACTGTGGAATACCATGAGTTATATGGCCTCAGCCTCAATATCACTGATATTGAACCTTCCTATACACTTGGTGAACTTGCCCGTCAGAAGCAGGAAATAATTGAACGCCTGAAAAAAGAGGGCGTTTTTAATCTCAACAAAGAGTTGTTTTTCCCGAGACTGCCGCGCAAAATTGCTCTCATATCATCTGATACTGCTGCCGGTTATGGTGATTTTATTGATCAGCTTATAAATAATCAGGCCGGATATAAATTTTATGTTAAGCTTTTCAGGGCTTATATGCAGGGTGAAGAAGCAGAAACATCCATTATTGCTGCAATGGAAAAAGTATTTCATTATGAGGACTTTTTTGATGTGTTGGTGATAATAAGGGGTGGGGGAGCACAGTCAGAACTGAATTGCTTTAACAGTTACTGGCTTGCTTCACATATTGCACAATTCCCGATACCAGTACTTACAGGAATAGGGCATGAGCAGGATGAAACCATTGCCGATATGGTGGCTCATACACGTCTTAAAACACCCACTGCAGTGGCAGAATTTCTGATATCAAAATTTCAGGAAGAAGAAAATTACCAGTATGAACTTGGTTCGGCTCTAATCGATTTATCACAGGAAATATTGAGTAATGAAAAAAACAGGTTAACACGTCTTGTTTATAATATAAAGCCCATTGTTAAATCAGTTATTGAAAATCAAATAAAAAGAATTGAAATTGATACTTTGAAATTGAAAAATACCACCCATGGTTTCATTTCAACATTCATTCAGAAATGCACATTTA
>CAZBCB010000361.1:0-3577 GCA_964489905.1 uncultured Bacteroidales bacterium | reverse complement strand
AACTGGTGGTATATGCCTGTTCAGATAAAGATTATTACTTCAAAGGGGGAAATAATTCCTGAACCTTTAAAATTTGAAGGTAATGGTTATAATTATGAAGCTGCTGAGGTTATCAGATGTCTTAATGAAGGTAGAATCCAGAGCAATCTGATGAGCTGGGATGACAGTTTATTACTGATTGATACACTGGATGAAATCCGTAAAGAAATCGGACTGGTTTATCCGGAACATGATATTTAACGCTTTTTCAATATAATACAGGAGATTTTTTACATAAGTGATGAGAAAGTGATGATGTGAATTATGCAGGGATAAGAATGTGATGAGTTGAGGAAATAATAAGCAATTGAGAGAGTTACTCAGTCAAAATAAGGCGGTCAAAGATATTTAAAACAAGCTCAATAGGGTTATATTATAAAAACCTGACAATGTTCTATTTATGATTTTCAAGCATTGTTTTCAGTCTGATAATTTCAATTCCTGCTTCAATTACGGCACCAAGACCGTGCAGCTCATTAATCCTTGCCGGCCGGTTATAATAGAAAACAAGATCGTCCTGAATGCCGGTGCCTATGCATACATTTTTTAATTGCCCGTCAGTTGTAATCATATAATTTTTCAATCCCTCCCATCCGGCAAGGGCTATGGTAGCATAGCCCTGGTCAATCCAACCCATATTGACTGCACGGGCTATGGCATAAACAAACATTGAGGAACAAGAGGATTCTTCATAAGAGTCATTTTTATCAAGCAACTGATGCCACAGGCCTTTTGCATTCTGATATTTTGCAATTCCAAGAATATGGTTTTCAAGTATTTTTCTTATTTCTTCACGTCTGGGGTGACCGGAAGGGAGCATATTCAGTAAATGCACTTCGGCCATCATCACCCAGCCGTTACAGCGTCCCCAATGAGCAACGCCGTTACGGTTAAGATCAGAGTAATAACAATGATAATATAATCCTTTATCTTTATTCCACAGATATTTATTAAAATTAATTACCTGAGTTACGGCATCGTCAAAATATTTTTGCTCGCCGGTGAATTTTCCCATGCGTGCCAGAAAAGGAACACTCATATAAAGGTCATCAGCCCAAAGGGTCATTTTATGTGGACCTTGCCGTACAAGCGTTTTATCAGGCAAACGATCCTGTTTGTTCAAAATATGGTCAGCCACCCTGTCAAAATATTCTCGGAGTTCTTGTGATGGTTTCCGGTGATAAGCTTCAATGGCACTTGCACCCATAGCTCCGCAATCATCAAGTTCCATTATTCTGAAAAGCTCGCGATAAGGATAACCCCAGCGGGGCATATCAGGGGTATAACGCGACTGAAATACCTTGTAGTTATCAAATCCGAAATACACCTGATTGATACAATGGTTAATATATTTTTCTTCATGTAAAAATTCACCAAGGTCAATCATGGCCATGTTAATTACCCCATTAACATAATACCAGCCAAGGAAATCACTTTTAAATTTTGCACTAACCTCTTCAGGAATTTCTGTTGCAGTTTTATAATATTGGTCACCGGCAACAGTAACAAATCCATACTGGGTTTCAGCAAGGATACGGTCAGCAATACTACGTACTGTCTGCTCATCACTCAGGGTTTGCTGGCTCCATAGTTGTGCAGTCAGAAAAATTAAAGATAAACCTGTAGATATTCTCATATAATTGTTTTTAAATCAATCCTACGGCAATAGCTTTAGCAATAATTTCAACAAGAACTCCAATAACATCTGCCGTTTTTTCTATTGTTTCTGAAATGCTTTTTAACCGTTGATATTTCTCATTTATTTTTTTACTGAGATCCTTCAGTTCATTTGCTTTAAATGAAACTGCATCAAGCATACGAGTCAGGTCTTCAGAAATTACACTCCATGACAATTCTTCAAGCAATAGAGCTGCTTTGTCGAGTTCTGCCCTTTCAGGAGTTCCTGCATTGTCAAAGGTACGAAGCGCATTTACTTCTTTAAGCGTTTCAACAATTTTTTTATAAGCATTAATTTTTTCAGTATTCATTTGGGCATATTTAGCATTAGTTGTTATCGATTTTTTTGTATAAATCAGCCAGTTCTTTTACCGAAAGGTACAATTCGTATGTTTCTGATAGAATTTCCTTTATTTTTTTCTTTTGTTGCATGGTTTCAACAATCTGTGCATGAGCCTTTCTGATTTTGCGGGCAGCTTTAATAACTTCCATAGACAACTGTTCAAGGTTGTCTATTCTTGCTATGATGGCTGCTATTTCTTTATTATACTGTGTTGCATAAAAAGCTTTATAATCGCCTTTTGGGTTAAGATTTGCCAGAAGGTTTTCCTGTCGTGTTTTCAGGTCAGTTTTAAGGGCAGGGATCCATTCTTTGAGCAATAACTTTTCAAGTTCGGTAGCAAGGTTATCTGTCATTATGACAATGAGTGTATCTCCGGCTGAAATAAATTTTTTTATTTTGTGTGTCTGTTTTGCCCTGATAAACTGTTTACCGGCAAATGCTACTGCATTTGTAATCAGCGTCCCAATACCTGCGGGAACTTTATTATTAGTAGTCAACGAATTATATTGTTCAATCAGTTTTTCCAGATTTTCCCCAAGTTGTTCAGAGGCTTTGCTTAATGCTTCTGCAGAATTTGGAGAAGAAAGATTATAAAGGGATACGGCATATTGTTTGATGATTTTAATCGTGAGGTCAGCTTTCTGGGCTTTTTTCAAAGCTTCTTCTCTTCCTTTATATGAATTCCATATCTTTTCATTGGCCAGTGTGTCGGCAAATGTCCCTGAATTGAGCAGCTCAATATCATATTTCAGGTTGATACATTCACTGATAGCTACAGAAGGAAATTCAGCATTTTTTTTGAGTAACTCGGCGTATGACTGAATGCTCTTAAGCTGCGATTTTGAAAGACTTGCACAGGAAAAACATGCAAATAACAAAAACGGAATTAAATAACGATATAATCTTTTCATCAAATTGCATTTTAAATAAACAAATGCAAATTAGGCAGAAAAACCTAAAATTCCAACACGGATGTTATTATAACCTTGTTCTAATCCCAAGTAAAATGAATTAGTTATTTCATTGTACTTAGGTAAATTTTATATTATCAATCAATAAGTTAATATTTATTCCTATCTTTCAGTATATTTTAAAATAAACCAAAATTATAAACGATGGCAAAAAATGTTCAAACCAATGCTGCTTCAAATGCGGTATACGGATTAGGCCTGATAGGGGCTGCTATTTATTTTATTTCGCATGCCACTGGTTTCTGGATGGGGGTGTTAGGTTTTTTAAAAGCAATTGTTTGGCCAGCTTTTCTGGTTTATGAAGCCATGAAAAAGATGGGGATGTAATTAACCAGGATTAGTCAATAGAAACACACTAAATATTTAAACATGTTGTTTCTATTGACCTATCGAAGAAATTCCGACTAATAAAATATTTCATACCGAAGTTTCAGAATGAAATATTTTATTAGTCGATTCGTCAATTGATTTTATCAATTGACGAATTTGGGATTAATTCATGCGGTAAATTACCCCGGTTGATTCTATTGGTTTAACCGGAGTGATT
>CAZBCB010000360.1:0-3578 GCA_964489905.1 uncultured Bacteroidales bacterium | reverse complement strand
ATATAAAAGAAAATTTTATGGAAAACAATCATTTTAGTATAGAATTGTTTGACCTTTCAGGCAAAATGATTTTAACGGAGTATTTTAATGATACATAAAGAATTTCTGATACTGTTCAGCAGGGCTTATATTTTGTTACTGTACGTAATAATACATATTACAGCACTCAGAAAATAAGGATAAATTAACAAAAACAGTATTGCAGCTAAAAATAAAATTTACTAATCATGAAAATAAAAGTAAAATATCTGATAGGAATTTGCTCTTTGTTTGTTGGATTAAGCTTTTCAACAGGGCAATGTTATGAACTGGTCTGGTCAGATGAGTTTGATAAAGACGGCTTGCCCGATTCTGCCCGCTGGAGTTATGATGTTGGCGGTGGCGGATGGGGTAATAATGAGCTTCAGTATTATACGTACAAAAGATTGGAAAATGCACGTATTGAAAACGGTAAGCTTATTATTGAAGCACGTAAGGAATCTTACCTGGGAAGCAACTACACTTCTGCCCGCCTGGTTTCAAAGTATAAAGGCGACTGGTTATACGGTAACGTAGAGGTCAGGGCTAAGATACCGGGAGGTATCGGCACATGGGCGGCTATATGGATGCTGCCTACAGACTGGATTTATGGAAGCTGGCCAAAAAGCGGCGAAATTGATATAATGGAACATGTAGGCTATGATGAAGGAAACATACATGCTACCATTCATACTGAAGCATATAACCATACGCTGGGAACGCAGAAAGGTGGAACGATGATGGTTAATGATGCCCTTGACACATTTCATGTATACAAAGCTAAATGGTCTCCTGAAAAAATTGAATTTTACGTGGACGATACCCGATATTTCACCTTTAATAATGAACACACCGGTTACACAACCTGGCCGTTTGACAAGCGTTTTCACCTCTTATTAAATCTTGCGGTGGGTGGTAACTGGGGAGGTGCACAGGGAGTTGACCCTTCAGCCTTTCCGGCTCGTATGGAAATTGACTATGTAAGGATATACCAGTCTTCGGAAAACCTTGTCATACATGGTCCTGATAAAGCATATCCATTGCAGGATAGTCTTCGTTTTTTTCTTTATCACGACCAGCAAGCCAGCTATGAATGGTCACTGAGTGGTGAAGGTGAAATTGTATCACCGGCTGACTCAAATGAGATTTACGTCCGATGGAAGTGCAGTACTGACACTGTCCTTTGTCATGTAATCACCGGATGTGGCGAATATAATCTGAAATTACCCGTAAAAATTGATGATTACAGATTGGTTGCTCCGTTTTTTGTTGAGCACCAACAAGACAGTGTTCTGATAATTGCTCCGCCTGTTGAGGGATCAACATACAACTGGCAGGTTCCCGGCAGTGTTACCATTCTGGGAGAGGCAAATAATGATTCACTTTATGTTAAATGGGGGGATGAATCAGGTGTTGTTGCACTGGATATGGAGAATACCTGTGGAAATTATAATATTACTAAAATTATACGGCTATTTGGTCAATATGCCTATCCCGATCCGGATAATCCTCATGTGATACCGGGAACATTTAATACTACCGAATATGATTATGGTGGGGAGGGCATTGCTTATCATGACAATGAACCGGACAATCAGGGGGCTGGTCCGCGGCAGGAAGAAGGTGTCGATACAGAATACAGCGATAATGGTGGTGCTAACGTAGGATGGATTAATACTGGCGAATGGCTTGAATATACAATTCATGTTAAGGAGGATGACATATATCAGGCAGCTATTCGTGTGGCAAGCAATACCTCTCCGAGAGGTCCTTTAAGAATAATCATAAACGGAGAAAACCGTATTTCTGATATCACCATACCATCAACAGGTTCATGGAGCAATTTCATTACAATAGTGGTTTCAGACATCCCTCTGTACACCACTGATACTTTAATAAGATTATACGCCGTAGGAGGAGGATTTAATCTTGGAAACATTACTATCGACACTTTTATTGCCAGTAGTAGTAACTCATATATCGCTAAAAAACTGCTGGTCTACCCGAATCCTGCCGGTAATTTTATAAATATTGCCAGTGAACAGCCTGTTGCAAAAATAATTGTTACAGATATCAGCGGAAAAATCCTTAATACACTATTACCTGAAATAAATTCAACAAAAATCAATATTGACTTAAGTAATTATGAACCAGGTATTTACTTATTTTATATACAAACCAGTGATCAACGAATACAGGTAGTAAAAATTATACATCACTAATGCCTTCCGGTTTTAATAGCCATATTAAAAAGCCTGCTCTGGCAGGCTTGCTTTTCCTGTTTTTCCTTTGGGGTGGACTGACATGTATGAATACCATCCTTTTTCCTTATCTTGAAAAGCTGTTTGTATTAAAAAATTCTCCATATTTTGGTTTTTCAAATATATTCTTTGGTTCGTATTTTTTTATGGCTATTCCGGCAGCACTACTGATCCGGACGTTTAATTATAAAATTAGTATAATGCTGGGTTTGCTGATTTCAGGTATCGGAACAGTATTTTTTATTTTCGCTTCAAAATATATTTCGTTTTCCCTGTTTATTACTGGCTTTATTATACTTGCTTCGGGCATAACCATTATTCAGGTTGCTGCCAACACTTATGTCGGTTTACTTGGCGATTTAAATCGTGCAGCTGGCAGGTTAAGCCTTGCTCAGGCAATAAATTCTGCAGGTTATGTAATTGTTCTGATGCTCACAATAAACCCTGTCTTTACCGGCTATGACAGCATCGTAAACAATGCACGAATTATTCAGCAACCTTATCTTATTATTACTATCCTTATTATCCTTACTCTTTTGGCATATACACTATTACATTTTCCCGGAATTTCTGAGCGATCGGATAAGTTAAGTATTCCGGGTAATGCAGCATTCTATCTTTCGGCTATCGGTATTTTCTTTTATGTTGGTGCCGAACTTACCATTAGCCGGATAATTCAGTATTCGAATCCGGGGATTCATTCCTATAGCTTTATATCGGTTATGCTACTGTGTTACTGGGGAGGCATGATGATAGGACGGTTTGCAGGTATTGGATTATTTCATCGTTTCTCACCTTTGTTGATCCTATTGATAAATGGGTTCAGTGCTATTATTTTGCTGATTATTTCATTTTTTGATATATCACACAGCCTTTGGTTTCTTGTACCAACAGGACTTCTGAATGGCATCATATTCCCGGTATTGTTTGCATCAGGTTTGCAACAGTCAAAGTACCCTTCGTATTTTAACGGTGCATTGCTTGTAATGGCTATCTCGGGGGGTGCAGTAATCCCATTATTCTATAATTATCTTTCAACTCATTATAAAACAAATATATCCGGATTATTAATACTGCTGTGTTATTTAATTATTTCAATTACAGTCTTTTTTCAGAAAAAATTCACAATATCCCTTCATCCGAGATTAGTCAATAGAAACACAATTAATATTTAAACATTTTGTTTGTCGATTCGTCAATTGATTTTATCAATTAACGAATTCCTCTAATAATAATTTTCTTGTAACAAGTTTTATTCAATCTGCATTGCCCTTTCTATTTTTATAAGCCTGGATGAAT
>CAZBCB010000359.1:0-3598 GCA_964489905.1 uncultured Bacteroidales bacterium | reverse complement strand
ACTAATGCAGTTAAAATTCCAAGATACAAAGGGTTTAATCTGCTGGAAAAGTTTAGTGGACGTGGTGAACGGAAGAAGTTTAATGAGGAAGATTTTGAAATTATGGCCGGATGGGGATTCAACTTTGCACGAATACCCATGTCTTACTGGCACTGGGCGTCAAAAGATAACTGGTACGCTATTAACGAATATGTCCTGAATGATATTGATGAAGCTATTGAATTCGGCAGGCAATACAAAATACATATAAATCTGAATTTGCATCGTATTCCGGGATATTGTATCAATACCCGTGATATGGAACCGGTGGATTTGTTTGAGGATACACCGGCAAACATGCAAAAAGCTCTTGATGCTGCTGTATTTCACTGGCGTATGTTTGCCGCCCGTTATAAAGGCATTTCCAGTGAAAGGCTAAGTTTCGACCTGATTAACGAACCCCCTCACATGCCTGATGAAAATCGTTATGTTGAAATTGTTAAGGTACTGGTAAAAGCAATTCGTGAAGAGGATCCTGACAGACTTATATTTGCCGACGGACTGAATGTTGGCCGAACGCCTGTTTATGGCATTGCAGATCTCGGTCTGGTGCAAAGCACAAGAGGTTATGACCCTGTCAGCGTTAGTCATTATAAGGCATCATGGATGCCAAAAAACGCTTTTGAAACAATAAATCCGCCAACATGGCCATTAAAAGCTGACAATGGTTTGCTATGGGATAAGCAAGTCTTAAAGGAAAAATTAATTACTCCATGGAAAGCATTGGCTGAAAAAGGTGTTCAGATTCATGTGGGTGAATGGGGTTGTTACAATAAAACACCACACAAAGTGGCGCTGAGCTGGATGGCCGACCTGCTTTCACTATGGAAAGAAGCCGGATGGGGCCATGCTTTGTGGAATCTGAAAGGTGACTTTGGTGTTCTTGACAGTAACCGTACGGATGTGAAATACGAAAATTTTAAAGGTCATAAACTCGACAGGAAAATGCTTGAACTTATTCGTGAAAACTGATTCACGATAATCCTTTCCTGATTATCTTTCCTCAAGAATTGCAACAAATCCTCCCCCTTCGGCAACTTCAAAGCTCAGCAAAGAAGAATTTTCAACAATTCTCCGGCCTTTAATCAGCTTTTGAGGATTCTCATCTGCATCAGGAGCATCCATCCATACAGTCACCTGATATGGTTTTTCATCAAGAAAATACAGCGGCACATTGATACTCCTTTTCTTAGCACTCATACCACCAAGATACCATGTATTTCCTGATTTTCTGGCAATAACAATAAAGTCAGCTATTTCTCCATCCAGTACAATAGTTTCATCCCATGATGTTGGCATACCTTTCAGAAAATCACTGCCCGGTTGATTTCTTACGTTATAGGGTGATTCGCAGAAAACCGTCAGGGCACTTTCATAAACAACAAACATCGCAAGCTGAAAGCATCTTGTCCCCATAACATTCGGAGCAGGGCTATCACCGCCAACAATAGTAAATTGTTCTTTATTCCTGTTTATAAATCCTCCCGGTGTAAAGTCCATTTCCCCACCGAGCATACGTGTAAAAGGCAGCGTAAGGCAATGTTCAGGTGTAACCTGATCGCTCCATTTATTGTATTCATTCCCCAAAACACCTTCTCGTGTAATCAAATTCGGATAAGTACGACTTAATCCATCCGGCATATAAGCACCGTGAAAATCAACCAATAGATGATGCTTAGCAGCAGTTCGGGCAACACGGTGATAAAAATTCACCATTTCCTGGTCATTGCGGTTCATAAAATCAATTTTGACTCCTGCTATCCCCCATTTTTCATAAAGTGCAAAAGCTTCTTCCATCTGCCGGTCAGCATGGTGCCATTCAAGCCATAAGAAAAGCCGGATATTTTTATTTGCCGCATACTCCACAAGCCATGGAATATCAATATCAGGATTCATGCTGGTTATATCACATGTTTTTACCCACTCCCAATTTTCATCAAAAGGATTTCCATACCATTGCCAGTCAATCAGTTGATATTGCCAACCCATTTCAGCAGCAAAGTCAATGAAATATTGCATGGTTGCTGTATTGGGCCCAGGTTTAAATTGCACATCAGGTGCATAGCCCCCGCTCCACCACCAGTCCCATGCAGCCATCCCCGGTTTGATCCACGAAACATCATCAATCTTGCAAGGTTCATTCAGGTTCTGCAAAATATCCGATTCAATAAACCTTATGAGACGATCAGCCATCATAAGCACCTGCCAGGGTGACATCCGCTGTTCATGGGTCCGTGTAATTACCATGGTATCATCAATTCTGTATGAAGGCTTTAATGCGATCGAATTATAATAGTTTTCACAGGCAGTATATCCAGATGCAGCCCAATCAGTTATATCAGCCTCCATCATGGCCAGCCAAACATTTTCAGCGGGTTTGACAAGCAAGGGAGTTCCAAGGATATTCTGAGGCTTAACTGCACTGATATTTGTTTTTATAAATTCTTTTTCCTGCGAAATATTAAATGAATCCCAGAAACTACCCCATATTTCATGGTTATCATTAAAACCATAAACAAGTTTCTCATTTGTAAGAATAATTGAATCAATGTGTTGCTGAATAGGTAATTCATACCGGAATGCCAGTCCATCATTGTATGCCCTGAAAATCAAATTGATCCGGCGTTTTAATTTGCGCTTTTCCTGTAATTCAATGATTAATTCGTTATACCTGTCAACCACGTTTTTTCTTTTTCCCCATACCCTTTGCCATGTTTTATTTTGTTCCTGTTGATTTATTGCAAGAATACGGAAGTTATTTTTGATTACTGGCTGGTTTTTCAGAGTAAGTTCCAGGATAGCACTTGTAATAACAGGATTATTATTATATGATACTTCAAAACTGATTGCATGTCTTGTTGAATCAGGAAGATCAAAAATCAATTCCAGCTTTTTGTCAGGTGATTGAAGGGTAACGGGAAGATCAATCTTTTCGGTTTTACATCCCAATATTAGAATAAAACCTGTAAGAGATAAAAGACGTAATTTCATAATAAGGTTTAAAATATTAAAAATCTGATTAATAAGAATTATATAATATTTTTTCAAACTGTATGTCATGATTATCAATCAGCATAATAATGTATAAACCTGAGCAGGAGCTAATTTTTTTTAAATCAACTGTAAGACTGTTTCTGAAAAAAGTATTAAAAAGCAAAACTCCGTTAGCGCCCCATATTTTTAGTTCAGATTCGTTATCTGACGTATCTGATTTTTTTTGAATATGTAAAAAACGATTTGTTGGGTTGGGATAAAGAGTAAAAAAGAGTTGGCCGGCATTTATGGTATTAGGTTTTAAATCTACCGGTCCGTTATCGTCTGAAAAAGGAGTACCTCCGGGAACAGACGATGCCATCCAGTATGAATAATCATTGGGATTGCCTGAAGGATTTTTCTCGCAGGCTGTGAGTGTATATCCATCACCATCAGCCTTTTCAGGCCATGGGATATGGTCGTCATAAGTAAAAGAAAAAATTTCATTACCAGCGGCATCTCTCAGTAAAACATATTCGCCTGCATTGTCAAAATAATTCTGGCAATTTCCTGAGGCAGCCCTTCC
>CAZBCB010000358.1:0-3605 GCA_964489905.1 uncultured Bacteroidales bacterium | reverse complement strand
ATCGTCAATTGAAACAATATATTTAAATATTTCTTGTATATCTATTGACCAATATCCTTTATAAATATATTAAACTTTTATCCCTCTGGATGTATTTTTATATTTCATCGTACTTCGGATAAAAATACATTTTTTATTTAAAAATCGATTGCGTTCTTAATAATTTAAACCATTATTAATAACAAAATTGGTTATTTTGTCTACCTGATAAGGGAAGATTGATGTTTATTGATTTTAAAAATAAGGTTTTTGCGGAGGATGTATTCTGCTATTAATTAAGTTAAGAGCTTCTTTATTCGATGGAAATTATGATCCCGTTTTCGTTTTTACTTTTTTGCCTGCTAAAGGCATATGCAATGCCAAACCAAACCGAAATTCCATAAGGGCTGGCGTGCTTTTAATATTATATTTATAATTTTCCCAGAGAAAACTGCTGTATTCAGTTGATATAGCACATCTTCCTATTTCAGCAAACAAACTTACCCCCAGTTGTTTTTTATCGCCCATCTTGGGGTCAAATAGATTAAAATCAACTCCTGCCATAAAAGTAGGACTGGTAGCACTTCCTGTTACTATATCGGTATAAGCTCTGGAAAGTTTTTTGTTACCAATGGCAATTTCATAGGTAAGCAAGCCAAATCCGATGCCAACCCATGGCTCAATGGAACGTCTTACAGGAAATATAAACCTTCCGCCTAATTTGGCATAAAAAGTTTTTGCTCCGTAATAAAGATCATTGGGTGCCGGAGGTATTTCACCGCTTCCGTTCATCACCCAGTCATAAACAAGGTCAGGTCCGGTTAGCCTGTCGCCTTCGTTGGCTATAAACGATTTAGTTAGGTTATAATTTATATCAAACAAAATGTCAAAATATTTGACTGGCCTCACAAAAAGCCCTGCCCCATAAGCAAATCCGTCAAACGTTTTGAAGGTAAGTTCTGTATTATCTACATTTTGTATCTTCAGTAAATCGGTTGAATTTGCCCCTCTTTCTTCAGTGCAGTAAAAAATATTAAAATGAAATTCAACGGTGTTCCAGTATTTTTTTGCTTTATCGTCCTGGCTGTATGCGTTTAAACAAATAAAAGCAATTAAAACAGCCTCCGTGAAAATCAGTTTTCTATTCATACCCTGTGTTAAAATTAATATAAAATTTACCGTATTATTATAATAATCAATGTTTTACAAATACAATTTTTTCATAAAAAGTACCTTCCTGCAGTCTGATACATAAATAATACAATCCTTCTCTGTTAGCATCATTGGTTATCTGAAACAATTTTTGTCCGGAAGCGATTTTTTCATCGGCAATCCGTTCAATGTGCCTGCCACTGATATCAAATAAATCTACTGTCACTTTTTGAGGTCTGGTAATGTCAACCATGATATCTGCCCTGTCAGAAACAGGGTTTGGAAATATTTTTATTTCAGGTGGCTTAATTCTGCTCTCACTATTCAGTCCGGTCTCTACTTCTTCTCCGGTCAGAATCAATGATGTTACTGACAATGGTTGTAAGGTTAGTGTTATGGTATTATTGCTGCTGCCGGTTTGTGATGATACAAGAGCATTCTGGGTATGCGATACAAAGGTTTCGTTTCCGGGAAGGTTGCTTAAGGTCAGCACCTGAAAAAGTCCATCATTGAGTTTGAAGTAAGGGAATGCTATATTTACTGTTTTCGTCTGGTCAACAGAGCGGTTAACGAGCACAAGTGTAAGGGAGTCATTATCCGGACTTACCGATGGATAAGCCGATACGTAGGTTTCATCACTTGATTCTGATTTAACAGAGACTGATTTGTTGTAACGACTGAACAGATGAATCACTTCCCACATGCCTTTTCGCCATGTCCATGGAGAAAATAATTCAACATTGTTTTTCATAAATTCGCCAAGCGTTGAGGCATACCAGACTATTGTCACATTGGGGTTATCAAGTGCTATTGCTGTTTCGGTAACGCCGAAATTAACGCCATGACCTGCTCCCATATATTCGTTAAGCCACTGGCGGCAACGTTCAAATATATATTCTTTGTTAATACTGTTATCCCAGCCACCATTGACAGTTTTAACACCGTTGGCTTCAGGAAATACGTAGTTTTTATCAAAATACACCCGGTGGTACTGAACCAGTTGAGAAGCTGTCTGACTTGATGGATAGAAATGCACATCAAGGACATCGAGCAGTCTGATGCCACTTTCCTGTTGTTCTTCGGCTATCCGTTTGATAAAATATTTAAGCCATGGATAATTCTGGCCTTCAACCTGAATTCCTCCGATCCAGTTATACCATTGCCATTCATTAGCAGGAACAGGGCCAACAAGTTTTATTCCGGGGAATTTAGCCCTTGCTGCTTTTGCAACAGCAAAATAACGCTGCATAAACGATTCGGCCGACTCCTGTGTAGGCATAACGTCATCATGGGTACCTGACCAGATTTCAGGTTCATTATCCATATTCCAGTATCTCAGACGATTGCTGTCAAGGCCAAGGCCTCCGGAACCAAACCAGTGGTCAAGTATTTTCACCGTTGAATCAGCAGGCCAGTCAACAAGGTATAAATCGGGATTACCTTCCACTAAAGCATCAGGCCCGCCCTCGGGGTTAACTACTCCTCCTCCGGCCAGGTTCTGGCTTACACCGCTCCACCAGTTTGACTGGTTATATGCCCAGTCATTGAAATTATGGCTTGTATTTCCTGCAACTTTTCCCAGAAGCTGGAACGACCACATACCCTGAGCTCCGGGGATGTTCTGCTGAAGCGACTGCGCCGCATAATCCCAGTTGTGAACATATACGTTGTTATACCAGTCGGGATGGCTTGAAAGATGCAGCCTCCAGTTATACTTGGTGGAATTATTACCGCCGCCTTCGCGAAAGAAGGTTACACCTGCATCGCGCAAACGCTGCCATTCTGCACTACTTAAAGGATTGCTGCTGTTATCAGAAAGTGAATTGTTGCGGCCATATATGTAAGGAGAAATATCTTTCCTGTTTTCTTTAATATTTATGGTAATCTGAACATTATCCTGTGAAAACACGGTAATGACTGAGAATGAAAATAAGATAACCAAAATAAAAGGTTTCATAATTTAATAGGTTAATTAATTATTATACGAAAATCTGCTGAAAATTGTTCTTTGCAGAGCTTTTATTTGCATGAAAAAGTGATATCGAAGTCAGATGTAAATTTTATTAATGCTTGTTCTTTATCAGCTGATATAAATTTACACCTGCGGTCAAACCAAAATAATGACCTTTTACAGACAGCAGGTCTGAAGTAAAATATTTTGTAAGTGTAGGATTATATTCCATTTCAAAAAATATAAGATTTTTAAAAGTAATGCCAGCGCCAATAATACCGCCTGAATTAAATTTCTTAAAATCATCAAAGAATTCATTATCCAGTTCTAAATCTTCCCCTTGAACATTGACAATTACACCACGATAGGCCAATAAATAATCTTCACGCAAACCCATTAAGATATAAGGGATAATATTTTTTTGCATTAAATTGATTTTTAATGAAATATCTAAAGATAACTGATGTAATAAAGCATTAGGCTTTTTAATTTCAAGTTCTTCACCGTCGTCAGATGTAGATGT
>CAZBCB010000357.1:0-3607 GCA_964489905.1 uncultured Bacteroidales bacterium | reverse complement strand
GCTTAATATTTTCAATTCCATCAAATTTCTCACGCTTTTCAAAAGCCGGTAAAGTGGCTGTGCAGAAAAGAAATGAAGTATTCATAACTTTCTGTACATTTTTTAACATTTCAATTGTAGGTAAAAGAATTTGTTTTGGAAGTGATTGCACTTCGTCAAAAATAACTACCGACTGAGCTATATTATGAACTTTGCGACATTTTGACGGTTTGTTACTGAATAACGATTCAAAAAACTGAACAGTAGTGGTGACAATAATCGGAAAGTCCCAGTTTTCAGTTGCAAGTCGTTTTGTCTGTGTTACATCCTGAATTGATTCTTTTCGGATTTCTTCTGTTATTTTTTCATCTTCTGCAAAACTCGAATGGTGTTCTAATACGTTCTCTTCACCGAAAATTCTCTTAAGTTCACTTGCTGTCTGATCAATGATACTGATATAGGGTAGAACAATTATTATTCTTTCTAAATTATTTTTTTTAGCATGATAAAGAGCCCAGCTAACTGAAGCAAGTGTTTTCCCCATTCCTGTGGGAAGTGTCAAAGAAAAAAAACCTGTTTCCTCCTGTGACTTATTAATAGCATATTCTCTTACCTTGTTTCTTAATTGGTTTATCCAGCCTTGCTTGCTTTTTTTATTGATTTCTTTTTCAAGTTTTTCCACCAAAATCCTGATATTAAAGTCTCTTTTCGAACGGTTTTCAAATTTTCCCCTGCAAAAGTGTTTTTCTGTATCAAGCCAATCGGCATCGGTCAGCGCACTAAAAAGAAAGCGTATAAATAATTCTCTTTCCGTACTGTTTAACTTAAGATTCTGATTATGAATAATATGGTTTTCTTCAATTCCGGAATCAGATAAATATTCTAATACAATCTTATTAAATTCTAATTCTTTATCGTTGAAACTGTTGATATCGGTTTGGAGTTCGGCTAAATCAGGCAATCCTTTATGATGTCCGTCAATAGTAAATGCTGCTTCCTGTTGCTTTATCCTTCGGCAATAAGCTGCACCCCATGATGCATGAGGCACACTTCCCCGTTTTCCTCCTTCTGCCAGATATTTCTGGAATGCTGGTTGATATTTACCCAGATCGTGAAGTAATCCTGTAACTTTGAATATTTCTTTATATTCAGTATTATTGGCAAAACGTTCCATAAGCCGGGAAACTTCTGCATGATGTTCTTTTAAAAAATGTTCTTCACCTTTTTCGTTTTTTGAATGCGCATAATATTTCATATAACTTTGATTTTTACCGTTAAACAGTATTGATACGTTATAAAAACTTAATTAGAAAACAAGCTTATTAAAATTAATAAATTTATTATTTTATTTGGAAGAAATTTATTACCGCAGCACCTGTTAATTTATTCTTTTCCAAAAACAATTCATACTTTTGCACCGGTTTAAAAAATGCATAGTTAATGCCCCATAAGTCAGGTTTTGTAAATATTATCGGGAATCCTAATGTTGGCAAATCAACACTGATGAACCAGCTGGTGGGCGAGCGGCTGTCTATTATCACCCCAAAAGCTCAGACCACAAGACACAGGATTCTGGGTATTGTTTCGGGTGATGATTATCAGGTGGTTTTTTCTGATACACCCGGTATTGTTAAACCTGTATACCGGTTGCACGAGAATATGTTAAAAACCATAAATACCGCCCTCAATGATGCAGACCTGATTCTTTACCTGACCGATGTGAAGGAAACACCCCAGCTGGAGTTATCGGTTAAAAACAAATTACAACATTTGCGGGTACCGGTAATACTGGCAATTAATAAGGCAGATATGGCTAAGCAACCTGAAATTGAGCTGATCATAAAGAATTGGGAAAAAGTTTTAAATGCTGAAAAAATAATACCTGTTTCAGCATTATACAGGTATAATGTAGATGAGTTATTTAATGAGATTTTACGGTTATTACCAGAAGGCCCTGCTTATTATCCTAAAGATGCCCTTACTGACAGACCCGAACGGTTTTTTGTCAGTGAAATAATTCGTGAAAAAATTTTTCAGAATTACAGTCAGGAAATACCCTATTCATGTCAGGTTGAAATCACCTCATTTATTGAAGGTGAAAAGCTTGACAGAATTTCGGCTGTTATATATGTGATGCGCGACTCACAAAAAGGCATTATCATTGGTCACAAAGGAGAAGCGCTAAAAAAGACAGGAACACAGGCCAGGCGGGATATTGAAAAGTTCCTAGGAAAAAAAGTTTTTCTCGATTTGCAGGTAAAGGTGGCCGAGGACTGGAGAAATGACGAAAGATATCTGAAAAAATTCGGATATTAGCTAAAGATATTGAATTTTATTGGTGTTGAACGAAGAAAAGACAATTGAGTTCTATAACACAAGAACATGAATTTAAAGATTTTTAAATTAATAATTTTATGGTAAAACATATAGTAATGTGGACGATAAAAGAATCGTCACAACCGAGGGAAAAACTTGAACTAATGGCAGAACTGAAATCGAGATTGCTTGCATTAAAAGAAGAAATACCTGAAATTATAAATATGAAAATTAATTTTAATGCTATTTTCGCACCCCATGAAAATTATGATGTAGTGCTTGAATGTGAATTCGCCTCATGGGCTCATCTGGAGGTTTATCAGAAACATCCTGCCCATGTTGCTGTTGCCGAATATGTAAAAAATATCAGGCAGAACAGGGCAGCTATTGATTATGAATTTTAAAAGAAATGAGTAATATAGTTGCAATAGTAGGCAGACCTAATGTAGGGAAATCAACCTTTTTTAACCGGCTTACCGAGAGCCGGTCAGCTATTGTTGATGAGGTGGCAGGTGTTACACGTGACAGGCATTATGGGAGGTCGATTTGGAACGGCATTGAATTTTCTGTTGTTGATACGGGCGGATATGTTGAAGGATCTGATGATGTTTTTGAGGAAGAAATCCGTAAACAAGTTTTAATTGCAATTGATGAATCTGATGTAATAGTGTTTATGGTTGACAACACTACAGGCATAACAGATATGGATCAGGTAATTGCCGATGTGTTGCGAAGGCGCAATAAGAAGGTATTTCTGGTGGTAAATAAAGTGGATGAGCCAACAATGAGTTTTGAAGCTGACATATTTTACAGGCTTGGTTTGGGTGACCCTTATAAAATATCATCTGTAAACGGAAGTGGTACGGGCGACCTGCTTGATGATATTGTTAAGTCATTTGAACGGAAACATGATAAGGAGGAAACAGAACTACCGCGCATTGCTGTCGTTGGCCGGCCCAATGTGGGCAAATCGACATTAATAAACACACTGCTTGGTGAAGAGCGGCATATTGTTACCCCTGTTGCCGGTACCACGCGTGATTCGATATATACACTTTATAACAAATATAATCACAGGTTTTATCTGGTTGATACAGCAGGTATTCGCAAAAAAGGTAAAATCACGGAAAATATTGAATTTTATTCTGTAATGCGGTCCATTAAGGCTATTGAATATTCTGATGTATGCCTTCTTATGACAGATGCCACTCAGGGTGTTGAATCTCAGGATATTAACATATTTTCGCTGATCCAGAGGAACGGTAAAGGTGTTGTTATTCTGGTGAACAAGTGGGATTTGGTTGAGAAGGAT
>CAZBCB010000356.1:0-3626 GCA_964489905.1 uncultured Bacteroidales bacterium | reverse complement strand
TGTGTTGCTATTAAATAATCTCAGTTTAATAGCCATAAAAACCTGGTTATCCAATTTATTAACTTATGCATTTTTTAAGATGATAAACGGCTTTCCTGAGCTTCAAAAACATCCCCGTCTTCAACTGCGTAAGTGTTTTCAAAAACTGAACGGGCCTCTTCAACAAATTTTGAGATGTCCTTATACCTTGGCGAAAAATGGCCGATAATAAGTTTTCCTGCTTCTGCCTTTTTGGCTATTGTTGCAGCCTGTAATGCCGTTGAATGTCCTGTTATACCTGCAAGTTTTTTATCGGCATTCAGAAAAGTGGCTTCATGGTATAGGATATCGACACCTTTAATAACATCTGCGATTTTTTCCTTATACGCAGTGTCGCTGATATAGGCATAAGACAATGGCTTTATTTCAGGGAGTGTCAGATCTTTATTCCTGAAAATTTCACCTTTTTCTGAAACATAATCAGCACCATTTTTAATTTTAATTATTTCCTGAAAAGGAATTTTTAATAATTCCACCATTTCCTTCTTAATATTTAACGGACGTTTTTTTTCGCGAAACAAAAAGCCTGAAGCAGGTATCCTGTGTTTAAGCGGAATAGCTTCAACGGTAACCTGCTTATCTTCATATATTAGGCTCTGGCGCCTTGCAGGGATAGAATTTAATTTTACCGGGAAAAGCAATTCGTTTCCGAAATATTTTTTAAAATGCTGTAAAGTGGGTTCAAGGGTTGCGTGGGCATGAATGGTTAATAAGGCTTTACGGCCCATAAGGTTCATTGAGGAAAGGAGTCCGAATAATCCAAAAACATGGTCACCATGCAAATGGCTGATGAAAATATGATGTATGCGTGAAAACGGTAAGTTATACCGGCGGATTTGCATCTGTGCTCCTTCTCCGCAATCAATTAAAAAAAACCGCTCACGGATTTTTAATACCTGAGCGGTTGGAAATCTTTGTGATGTTGGTAAGGCTGAACTGCTGCCCAACACCGTTATCGAAAAAGACATGCCGTCATTTATATATCTTACTTTTCAGTTTCACTAATAAGTTTGGCAGCTTCGGCAACATCAGATGTAATATTAAGCACAGTGTCGAGCTGTGAAATTGTAATCAGCCGCTCAACAGCATCATTCAATCCTGTCAGAACAAAAGTACCACTTGCATTTTTACATAACCTGTTTGCCACAAGAATAGCGCTTAATCCGGAAGAATCACAATAACGGCATTTACTCAGATCGAGCACAATATTTTTTTCGCCGTTACCTGATACAAGTACCAGTTCCGATTTGAGTGTCGGAGCTATATGAGTATCCAGCTTTTCTTCCAGTACCTGAATTAAAGTGTAATTGGCAAGCTTTTCAATTTTGAATTCCATGATGAAAAGTTTTAGATATATTGACTAATTTTCCGACTCTTCAGTCTTATCTTCCTTTTTGGCCTTTTTTGCGCTTTTCTTAGCTTTTGCATCATCCTTTGGTTCTAAATTTTCTTCTTCCTCTTTCTCTTTCTTTTTCTTCGATTCCCGCTTTTCCATTTCTGTTTTTAAAGCAGCTAATTCAGTGATATCACCAAGCGTTGTCTTTTCAAGGCCTGCTTTTACTTTACGGGATGCTTTATGTTTTCCGCCTGCAGCCGCTTTTTTACTTTCTGATTCAGATGATTTCTTTTCATCTTCATGCACACGGGTATGTGAAAGAATTATTTTCTTGGCTGACTTTGAAAATTCAATTACTTTAAAAGGTAGTTTTTCATCTACCTTCGCTGTAGTTCCGTCTTCCTTTACAAGATGTTTAGGCGTAACAAATCCTTCCACACCATATTGCAGGGCAACAACAGCACCTTTATCATTTACCTCAATGATCGTTCCTTCGTGTATTGAATCGGTTGTGAAAACGGTCTCAAATACTTCCCAGGGATTTTCTTCAAGCTGTTTATGTCCCAGACTCAATCTACGGTTGTCCTTATCTATTTCAAGAACCACTACTTCAATATCATCGCCGATATTGGTAAATTCGGCAGGATGTTTGATTTTCTTGGTCCATGAAAGATCGGAAATGTGTATCAAACCGTCAACTCCCTCCTCAATTTCGACGAACACACCAAAGTTAGTAAAATTACGGACTTTTGCATTATGTTTACTGCCAACAGGATATTTTTCTTCAATTTTTTCCCACGGATCGGGCTTTAACTGTTTCATGCCCAGTGACATTTTTCTTTCTTCCCGATCGAGGGTGAGTATTACAGCTTCCACTTCATCTCCAACTTTAAGGAATTCCTGAGCGCTTCGTAAATGCTGTGACCATGACATTTCTGAAACATGAATAAGGCCCTCAACTCCAGGCGCTATTTCTACAAATGCTCCATAATCGGCCATGACAACAACACGCCCTTTTACTTTATCACCTACCTTAAGGTTAGGATCAAGTGAATCCCATGGATGAGCAGTCAGCTGCTTTAATCCTAAGGCAATGCGTTTCTTTTCATCATCAAAATCAAGAATAACAACCTGCAGTTTCTGATCGAGCTGTACAATTTCTTCCGGATGATTAATTCTGCCCCATGACAGATCGGTTATATGTATTAATCCATCCACTCCGCCAAGGTCAATAAATACACCGTATGATGTAATGTTCTTAACCGTTCCTTCAAGTATTTGACCTTTTTCGAGTTTAGCAATAATTTCTTTCTTTTGCTGTTCTAATTCAGCCTCAATTAATGCTTTGTGAGAAACAACTACATTCTTGAATTCATGGTTTATTTTCACCACTTTAAATTCCATTGTCTTCCCCACATAAATATCATAATCACGAATAGGTTTCACATCAATCTGTGAACCCGGCAAAAAGGCCTCAATACCAAATACATCAACAATCATACCACCTTTTGTACGACACTTGATGTAACCTTTAATGATTTCATCCTTTTCAAGGGCTTCATTTACCCTGTCCCAGGACTTCAATGCACGGGCTTTTTTATGTGAAAGAACCAGCTGACCCTTTTTGTCTTCCTGACTTTCAACATAAACTTCAACTTTATCGCCTACTTTAAGATCAGGATTATATCTGAATTCATTCAGACTGACAACACCTTCTGACTTGTAACCGATGTTAATAACAACCTCACGTTTGTTCATCGAAATTACTGTACCTTCAACTACCTCATTTACTTTAACCGTACTGAGGGTTTTATCGTACATCTTTTCAAATTCTTCCCGTTCATGCTTGGAATAGAAATCATCACCTTCCTCATACTTTTCCCAGTTAAATTCTTCCTGCATGACAACTGTTTCCTTAACAGCCTCTTCTTTCCTGGCTGATGATCGTTGGCGTGAACCAGTCTCTTTGATTAAACCTGCTGTATGTTCTTCTGATTCTTTTTCTGCCTCGGCAGTAATTTCCGGTTGCTCTTTCTCCTCGGTAATTACTTCAATTGGTGCATCAGTTTTTTCTGTTGCCGCTGTTTCTTCTGACTTAACAGCTTCATCATTTTTTAAAGCAGCTCCTTCAGTCTTATCCTCCTGTGGATCAAGATTATTTTCAATTTTTTCAACCATGTAATTAAAATGTTAAAATTTAATAAGTTAGACATTATGTTGTTTAAAACTGCTTGCAAAGATAAAACTAAAA
>CAZBCB010000355.1:0-3632 GCA_964489905.1 uncultured Bacteroidales bacterium | reverse complement strand
CCGAAATTTCGGAATGAAAGATTTTGTTTGTCGGGAAAGTCAATAGAAACAATATATTTAAAAACTTATTGTGTTTCTATTGACTAATTTCAGATTATTGTGTTTTTACTTACTAACCCCGGAAAATAAGCAGTCGGATAATTCAGACACGTATCGTTGTATGTTGACAACTTGCAAAATGCGTAATTGGAATGACACAAAAGGAGCAACAAAAATACGAGATAATGATTTTATTCGACTTAATTATCTGACTGTTTATGATTATTTTGTTTCAATGTATTTTTTGTTTCATTTTCAACTGTTTTAATACTATAATTGCAATTATCACAAAGAAAAGACCGATAAACGTTTCACCCAGCAACATATATTTTATTCCATATGCATCGTGCATACATCCGTTAAAAGCTGTCATATATACCGTTGGTATGTTACCCAGTGATGAAATTAAAGCATATTTAGTAGATGCCATTCCCTTACCAATAGCATGCAGAATAATGGTTGAAAACCCTGCATTGGCCATACCAAAGGTGAATGCATAACATAAAACACCAATAATATATGATAAAGGAACATAGGCAGAAACACTCAATATGCAGGTTACAGAGGCCATAAAAATACCCGCACTGAAGAAAGCAGTCCACCTGCCCAGTTTATCAGCAATCCATCCACCTGCAACACTTCCTGCCGCACAAACAATTCCATTAAGTGTGCCTGCAATAAGAGCAACCGTATCAGAATTTACATGCCAGTTGTCACCTACTGAGGACCACATAAATGAAGATGCACCAATTCCAATAGGAGTTAATACAATCAGAGTTGTAAATACAGCATTGGCTGATCTGGCCAGATCTCTGATATCAGAAACAAGTATTCCAAATTGATCTTTTAGGTTTTTCCCCTTTTCAGCATATACCTGGGGAAGGAAGAATAATGCAAGGGCACATAGCAGAACAGTAAATGCAAATACAATAACAGTAATGCTAAAGGAAAAATAAACAGATAACCACACACCTGCACCACCGCCAATACCTGCCCCGCCTAAATTACCAGCCTGATACCATCCACCGGCCCTGCCTTTCTTTTCTTCATTAACAGTCTTTGCCATAAAACCACCAACAGGTGATATAACCATTGTTGCGGCCATTTGCAAAAACAATACAACGATAGTTAAAATTGTTTTTGAACCTTTTTCAACCGGAATAAAAAAAAGAATAAGAAAAGCCGTGGCACATAATACAGTACCTATTAAATACCATTTGTGCAGGCTCAATAACATGTCGGCAAGCGGAGCCCAGATAAAACGCCACACATTAGCCGTCAGGCCTATTGCTGTAATTGCAGCTGCTTCGGCAACCGAAAAGCCATTATTAACCAATAGGTAAGGTAGTGTAACTGCAAGAAAACCCGAACTAATCCCATAAGGCAATACCAGGAATAAAAATGTTACCGGTCTTGCAGTTGCACGCTTAAACATATTACCTGTGAAAACGCTGACCGATAAATTTTAATCCTTCAGTGATACCAGTGCGCCAGTATGTCCAGTTATGCTCCCCGTCACGCACCCTGTATTCATGCTTTATTTTGCGGTCCGAAAGTATAATATGCAGCATTGAATTGCCTTTATATAAGAAATCCCCATCACCACAGTCAAGCATGATGCTTACCTTTTCTATTTCTTCTTTAGGCAAGGTGCCGGCCAGCTCAAGAATACTGTTTTTTTTCCAGTGATTTGAAATCCTGCCATTATTTTCATCAGTACCGTACAATGGCAAACATACTTTACTATAAAACGCTTCATCCATGTTAACTATTTCATCATCTGTCCAAACCCCTGCACTAAATGCCACACAGGCTGCAAACATATCAGGATGATGAAATGCATAAAGTAATGTTCCGTATCCGCCCATCGACAGGCCGGCTATGCCTCTGAATTCCTTTTGCGGTCTTGTGCGGTAGTGACTGTCAATAAAGGGAATGAATTCCTGAAAAAACATATCTTCATACCTTTCCTTCCCTTTAAAGTCATTGACATACCATGTAACACCCGCATCGGGCATAACAATTATCATAGGTGGTATCTCACGCATGGCTATTGCCCTGTCAGCAGCCTGGTTGACTTCACCAAACTGAACCCAGGCAGTTTCATTATCAGTATATCCATGCAAAAGATATACTACAGGATATCGCCGTGATGAAGTTTCATAATCAGCCGGCAGGTAAACAGAATATTTTACATCCCTGCCCAATATTTTGCTTGCCATTGAAAGGCTTTCAAGAACACGACCCTGAGAGAATATTGATGGTTCAATTTTTTCCTGTGATTGCAATGAATTGATGGCAACAAACAGAGAAGCAGCTAAAACAGTTAAATTCTTCATATAATTAAAATTTTTCAATAAAGATAATATTAAGAGGATTAAAAAACAGTCAAATAATAAAATTTGTGAAATCGTAAAATTATACCTGTTATAAGAAGGCCTTTACAATTATCCAAAATTCGTCAATTGATTTTCTCAATTGACGAATCGACGAACAAAATTAAACCATTCCGGAATACCGGAATGATAGATTTTGATAAGTCGGAATTTCATCGATAAGTCAATAGAAACAACAGATTTAAATATATTATTTTATTGACTAATCTCGGTTTATTTTTCAATTTGCTGTTTTAATTCAGAGAACTGTTTCCCCCTCATATATGTTACATAACCGGTATAATTATTATGCAATTAAGTTACGAAATCTTCTGACCGATTGCTGTTTGTGCTGCTATAGGTTATGAATATTATCAGAAAGTTTTTGAACAATTTTACGGAATGCGCCGTAGGGGATCTTGGAGCTGCGTTCGTATTAGCGGTTACGAACATTGATATGAGCCGAAACGCTTGATATTCCAATAAATCCCCTATGGCGTATACCGCGCTTTATATTTGTACCCACTTATTAACAATATTTTAAATAAATTATACGTATGTTGCTGATTTTCTTTTCTTTTTGCTTCTTTTTCTTTTCTTTGTTAATTGTTGTTAATTTGTCAATAATATCAAAGGAATCAGGTGAACTTTTATACCGCTCAGGACTTAATGCCTATCAACACTGTTAGTCCTCATTCCTTTTCCGGTTGCTTATGACCATTTAGAATTATAGGCTCAGTGCCTTTTAAAGCGAAAATTTGCTTTTGGCTTAGAAGAGTGTTTTGGTTGGTTGTTTGGTATTAGACAATTTTAATACCATATTTTTGAATCTCACCTATAAAACCAGCATCATCAAAGTCCTTTTCAATTAAGATAGGTTCAATTCTGTCATCAATTTGTCTTCTTAATTTCCATAAAAGAGGATTAATTGAAAAGTAATCACCCTCAATATGGTCTACTATTATAGCGACATCAATATCACTATCCTCTCTATATGTACCCTTTGCATATGAACCAAAAAGGTAAATGTTTTCAAAGCGTAAATGATCTTTCAGCAAATGTCTATATGCCTTAACTTTATTTATAACCTCTCTTTTATCCATTTCTGTAATTCTTTAGTTTTTTGAATTATTTCAAGGCATTTTTTATCAGTTAGACTTTTCAATTGTTAAATATCAAAAAAGTATACCAGTAAATTTCATCAAAAGTATACCAGTT
>CAZBCB010000354.1:0-3649 GCA_964489905.1 uncultured Bacteroidales bacterium | reverse complement strand
CAGAAATAAACCCGGATGTTGATTTGTCCGGAACACTTGATAACAATATGATGCAATGGGACCTGCTTTCAAAGGCACAATGGTTTGAAATCAAGATGTTTATGTCGGGGTATTTACTTTCTTCTCAGGGCGACAGGGTTGCCATGGCCAACTCGGTTGAAAGCAGGTATCCGTTTCTTGATCACAATATTATAGAATTTGCGGCTATGTTGCCATCTGATTTCAAAATGCATGGACTAAATGAAAAATACATAATAAAAAAAATGATGCAGGGAAAACTTCCCGAAAGTATTCTCAATAGGCCTAAACAGGCATACCGTGCCCCGGCAGGCAATAATTTATTTACATCAGGTGAAGATTATGTCGGTGAACTCTTATCAAAGTCCGCAATTGATGAAGCAGGAATTTTTAAATACGAAATGGTTCATAAGCTTTCAGAAAAAATTAAAAATAACCAGCAGGCAACTGAAATTGAAAACATGGCATTGACCGGGATTCTGTCAACGCAGCTTATTTATTATCAGTATATCACCCGTAAAAAATTCAGACCTCAGGCAGGTGAACTAAAAAACTGCCGCACTTTTATTGATATAACATAAATTCAAAACGAAATGAAAAATAATAAAATATGTTTTAATGCTGATGTTTTAAAAATTGCTGATGTTGAAACATGCGTCAATCAAATTGTTGAAAAATTAAGGCATGATGTAACCATTAAATTGCAGCGAAAAGGAGGCATTGTTGGTATCAGCGGGGGCATTGATTCATCAGTTACCCTGGCATTGGCTGTTAAAGCATTGGGTGCAGATCAAGTAATAGGGATAAAAATGCCGGAAAAGGATTCAAGCCCCGATAGTATAAAACTTGCTGATGAACTTGCAAATAAATTCGGAATTACTGCCATAACTGAGGATATTACTGCTGCGCTGGAAGGCTTTGGTTGTTACAGCCGTCGCGATGAAGCAGTCAGGAAAATATTCCCTGAATATAATCCGGATAGTTACGGAATGAAGATAGGAATAAAAGACTCGGGATTATTTTCTAACCTGCCACCACTTTTCTATATCACTATTGTTGATAATAATGGAAAGGAAAAAACAAAAAGACTAACTGCCAATGAATACAGACAAATTGTTGCAGCTTCCAATTTTAAGCAGCGTAGCCGCATGGCCATGCTTTATTATCATGCAGAAAACAGACATTATGCAGTTATTGGCACTCCCAATAAGCATGAGGTTGAACAAGGTTTTTTTGTTAAATACGGAGATGGAGGAGCCGATGTAATGCCTATCGCACATTTATTTAAAACGCAGGTTTATCAGCTTGCACATTACCTCGGAATACCCAGAGGTATTATCGACCGGCCTCCTACAACGGATACCTATTCAGCCGAACAAACACAGGAAGAATTCTTCTACCAGTTACCATTTGAAAAAATGGACATACTCTGGTATGCTTTTGAAAAAAACTATCCCCCGTCAGTTGTTGCACCTGCGTTAGGTTATACTACGGATGAAGTTCAAAGTATATTTACCAATTTTGAAAGAAAAAGAAAAACTACTGAATATTTGAGGATGAAACCTATAATGTAAGGGAAATACAGATTGAAACAAAGAATAAATGCAGGAATGGAAAGATGAAATGAGGTATAGAAGCGGAAAAAGTCAGACAATTACGTAGTTGAATAAAAATAGAGTTCCTTTATTCTGCCAAACCATAAAAAACCATTAATTATGAATGCATTTGACTACTTTTTTGAACATACCGCAGATCTTTCAAAAGAATTTATCCTTAATGAAGGCAGCACCATTTCTTTTTCTGCTTTATTTAATTCAAGTCAAAGGCTTGCTGTTTATCTGCAAAAGACAATAGGACAAAAGCATAACGTGCTGTTGATATCTCCCAATTCTGTTTTTTTTATCATTGCCTACCTTGGCATAATAAAATCAGGAAATATTGTTGTGCCACTGAATCCTGAGATTGAACAAAAAAACCTTGAGTATATCAGCATGTTATGTAATGCAAAATGCATGGCTATTGCAGGTTCATTGATTCATAAGATAAAACTTAACGATATACAGGTATTAACTGAAAGTAAGGTTAATGAAATTTTAAAAAACAATGAGTTGGTTGGTTCAGTTCATGATGATTGTACTCCCGATGATCTGGCGGAAATAATTTTCACATCAGGATCCACAGGCAAACCCAAAGGGGTTATGATAAGTCATCGGAATTTGGTTGCCAACACCTCATCTATACTTAAGTATCTTAATTTAAGCTCTGAAGATATCATGCTGGTGGTTCTGCCCTTTTATTATTGCTATGGACTTTCATTACTACATACACACATCAGAGCCGGAGGGAGCCTGGTTTTAAACAATATGTTCATTATGCTGGGAGGTGTCATCAATGACCTTAAAAAATATAAATGCACGGGATTCGCAGGAGTCCCTTCACATTTTCAGGTATTGCTTCGTAAATCAGACAGTTTCAAAACAACATCTTTTCCGCACCTGAAATATGTTACTCAGGCTGGCGGCAAACTGCATAACACATTTATCAGAGAATTTACTGAAACATTCCCTGAAATTAAATTTTATGTAATGTATGGACAAACAGAAGCTACTGCAAGGTTATCATATTTACCTCCGGAAAAAATTCCTGAAAAAATCGGTTCATGCGGAAAAGGGATACCAGGGGTTGAATTAAAGGTAGCTGACGAAAATGGAAATGAGGTTAAACCTGGGGAAACCGGTGAAATACTGGCAAGAGGAGAAAATATAACACCGGGATATTACAAAGACATTCAATCAACAGGTGAGATATTGCGAGACGGATGGCTTCATACCGGAGATCTGGCAACAATTGACGAAGATGGCTACATATTTCTGACTGCCCGGAAAAAAGAAATTATTAAAGTTGGTGGCAGACGGATTAGTCCCAAAGAAATCGAGGAAGTTATTGTATCGATGCCTGAAGTAATTGATTGTACCATTGAAGGAATATATGATGAAACATTAGGAGAAACAATGCGTGCGGTTGTAGTTGTTAAAGAATCGAAATTCGGTCAACTATCGGCTGAAGATGTAAAAAAGTATTGTGCTCAAAGACTTGCCGGTTATAAGATACCACAAATTATTGAACTGAAGGATAAATTAATAATAACACCCACAGGGAAAAAAGTTAAAGTATAACAAAGCTGAATCAACCCTTATTTGAAAAAACAAAATTGGTTTAACGTTAATTAAATGAGCTAAAGCATTTTGTTTAATAACAAAAATTAATGTAAATATTTTAACTTTTATCAAAATAATTCGTATACTCATCATAGAATTTTTGTAATTTGTCAAAAAATATAATCAAAATTTTACCGTTACTAATTTATTTTAATTCCATACCTATAATAAGCCTGAATATCTGTCTGAAGGCGGAATAATTAATTTGTTTATTATGAGAAATTTATCTGGAAAAAAGATGTTAGGATGTAAAAATAGGGAGGATGAAAAAATGAAAAGAGTTATCTGTAACTTGTTGCTGATTTTATTTATATCTTCAGTTGCCTGGTCAAAAAATTATTATATCTCTGCTTCAATAGGTAATGACAGTTATACAGCAACACAGGCTCAGAATCCGGCCACGCCATGGAAAA
>CAZBCB010000353.1:0-3665 GCA_964489905.1 uncultured Bacteroidales bacterium | reverse complement strand
GAGGCTGTCTGAATAATTCTTCAGGCAGCCTTTTTTATTTTATCCTTCAAATTCACGCTGATTATAAAATCAAAATTTTATTTTTGCAATTCAATTTTAATTTAGTAATACATTGATAACAATTAAAAATATTTTACAGTCAGCTGACATTGTTGGAAAAACAATAGAAATTAAGGGCTGGGTAAGGACCAAGAGAGGAAACAAAAATGTCACTTTTATTGCTTTAAGTGATGGCTCTACCATTCATAATATTCAGGTTGTGATAGATAATGCCAGATTTGAAGAAAATCTGATAAAACAAATATCCACGGGAGCCTGTATTGCTGCAAAAGGGATAATGGTTGAGTCACCCGGGAAAGAACAACATGTTGAGATGCATGCTGAAAACATTATCTTATATGGCAATGCTGATCCTGAAACTTATCCGCTGCAAAAGAAAGGTCATTCACTTGAATTTTTGCGTGAAATAGCACATTTGAGGCCACGGACAAATACTTTTGGAGCTGTATTGCGGATTCGTCATGCCATTGCATTTGCCATACACAAATACTTTAATGATAATGGTTTTTATTACTTACATACTCCGATTATTACCGGGTCAGATTGCGAAGGGGCAGGTGAAATGTTCAGGGTTACTACCCTCGACGCTAAAAATCCCCCATTAAATGATGATGGTAGTGTGAATTTTAATGAAGATTTTTTCGGGAAGGAAACCAAACTTACTGTATCAGGTCAGCTTGAGGGAGAACTTGGCGCTCTTGCATTATCACGTATTTACACTTTTGGCCCGACTTTCAGAGCCGAAAATTCAAATACCCCACGGCATCTGGCTGAATTCTGGATGATTGAGCCCGAAATGGCTTTTTATGAGATCAATGACAATATGGATCTGGCTGAGGATTTTCTTAAATACCTTATCAGGTATGCATTGGATAATTGCATGGATGATCTGAATTTCCTATGCAAAATGTATGACGAGGAACTGATTGGCAGGTTAAAATTTATTTTAGAAAATAGTTTTGAAAGAATTACTTATACAAAAGCTATTGAAATATTAAAGAAATCAGGAGAACAATTTGAGTTTCCGGTTGAATGGGGGGTTGATCTTCAGACTGAACATGAGCGTTACCTTGTTGAGAAATATTATAAAAAACCCGTCATTGTTACCGATTATCCCAAGGCTATAAAAGCATTTTATATGAAGCAAAATGAAGACGGTAAGACCGTGCGTGGCATGGATGTGCTGTTTCCTAAAATCGGTGAAATTATTGGTGGTTCACAGCGTGAAGAAGATTATGTTAAGCTCAGAAACCGTATAACCGAACTTCAGTTGCCTGAAAAAGACCTCTGGTGGTATCTTGAAACAAGAAAATTCGGTTCAGCTCCACATAGTGGTTTTGGATTGGGTTTTGAAAGACTAATTTTATTTATAACAGGCATGAGCAATATCAGAGATGTGATACCTTTCCCGAGAACTCCCAAAAATGCGGAATTCTAAACCCGGCATCCATCATCCCGGGTACCCTATATTTTTTGCTGATATCCTGAATCCTTATCTGTTTACTCAATGTAGCTTTTTGAATATGTCATTAAAGTTTAGTAATTTTCAGGTGAAATTCAGTATAGAAAAGAATTAGATGCTTAAACAGCGATTACAACAGAAACTGATACAGAAGCTTTCTCCACAGCAGATTCAGATGATAAAGCTGCTGGAAATACCTACCATGCAGCTTGAACAAAGAATTAAAAAGGAAATGGAGGAAAATCCGGTCCTGGAAGAAGGAAACATTGAAGAGACGGAAGAAATTGTCCAGACAGAAGATGTCTCATCCGATCCGAAAGATAAAGACAAAGAAGAATTTACCATTGAAGACTATATGCAGGATGATGAGATTCCTTTTTATAAAATGTCTGTAAATAATTATTCAAAAGATGATAAACGTGAAGAAATTCCGTTTTCTGTAGGATCCACTTATCATGACTATCTTGAGAACCAGTTAGGCTTAAGAAGTCTCGACGAAAAGAAACACCTTCTTGCCTTATATATTATCGGAAATATTGATGATGACGGATATTTAAGGCGAAAACTTGAAAATATTGTTGATGATGTTGCTTTTGCCTTGAATATTGAGACAACTGAAGAGGAATTGCTGGAAGTATTGAAAATTATTCAGGATTTTGAGCCGCCGGGAACCGGTGCAAGAAATTTACAGGAATGCCTTCTTTTGCAAATCAGGGCAAAAGATATGGAAAATCCGGATATTAAATTGGCTCAAATAATACTCGAAGATTATTTTAATGAATTTACCCGTAAGCATTATGATAAGATTTTAACAAAGCTTAATATAAGTGATGAGGAACTGAAAAGGGCCCTTGACGAAATACTTAAACTTAATCCAAAACCTGGCAGTGCTTATAGTGATCCGCAGAACAAAGATACTACACAAATTATACCCGATTTTATTCTTGAAAATGATGAAGGTGATCTAAGACTGTCGCTGAATGCCAAAAACATTCCTGATCTGCGGATTAGTAAAACATATACCGAAATGTTGCATAATTTTCATCATAATCATGGCAATCAATCGAAAGAACAGAGAGAAGCCCTTTCTTTTGTCAAGCAAAAACTTGATTCGGCCCGCTGGTTTATTGATGCCATCAAACAAAGGCAAAATACGCTTATGATTACAATGAATGCCATTGTGAATTTTCAACGCGAATTTTTTATTGATGGCGATGAAACAAAGCTGAAACCAATGATTCTGAAAGATATTGCGGATATAACAGGGCTTGATATCTCAACAATTTCGCGGGTTGCCAACAGCAAGTATATTCAGACAAATTTTGGCATTTATCCGGTAAAATACTTTTTTTCTGAAGGACTGCAGACTGAATCAGGCGAGGAAGTATCTACCAGGGAAATTAAAAAAATATTACAGACATGCATTGATAATGAAGACAAACGTCATCCTCTGACAGACGAAAAGCTCACCGAAATCCTGAAAGAGAAAGGTTATCATATTGCAAGGCGAACTGTTGCAAAATACCGCGAACAATTAAATATACCGGTTGCCCGTATGAGAAAAGAATTGTAATTATATTTGCAGGCTCTGAATTACAAATGCAAATAATATGAATAAAGCAGCCGTTGTTTTTTCTTATATCCTGCATCCTTTGCTGGCTCCGGTCGCCGGAATATTAATTCTTACCCATTCAGGCACCTATGTTGCCGATCTGACAGATAACATGAAAAATCTTATTTATCTCGTTACGGCAACAATGACATTTTTTTTGCCGGTATGCATGATTCCCTTATACTTATATTTCAAGATAATACGCAATGTTGAAATAACCAGCCGTCAGGAACGTCTTTTGCCACTTTATATTACAATGGTTGCTTATATTGCGGCCTATTTCCTTATTAAACGTTTACCTGTAAGTCAGTTATACGGGCGATTTATTTTATCGTCATGCATGGCTCTGCTGATAGTTATCTTTATTTCGCATTTCTGGAAGATTAGTGCTCATATGACAGGGTTGGGAGGCCTGGCCGGATTGGTTATTGTACTTTCAAAAAAGCTTGGAGCAGATCTTATGTTGTATTTATTGATTTTATTCCTCCTTGCCGGAATTGCAGGGACTGCACGACTTAAATTAAATGCTCA
>CAZBCB010000352.1:0-3677 GCA_964489905.1 uncultured Bacteroidales bacterium | reverse complement strand
AAATTACGACACAAATATACAAAAGTTTTGTTATTTTTATAACAATAAAAAATATTTCAAAATTATAATCCGCATATCCTGAATCAACAATATTGCTTAGGCTTACTCCAAAAACAGGTTATATGCAGGGGTATATTTTTTATTTAGTGTATCCGGATTCCGGAAGCAACATCAGCTTTTTTAATTTTTCAAGCAAAACTTCAGGTTTAATGGGTTTTGATATATAGTCGTTACATCCCGCATCAATTGCATTTTGTTTGTCTTCATTAAATACAAAAGCTGTTTGGGCAATGATGATAACCTTATTGTCAATTTCCCTGATTTTTCTTACAGTTGTTAAGCCATCCATAACAGGGAGTTTGACGTCCATCAGAATCAGATCGAAGTCATTATGTTTTTTAAAAATCTCAATAGCTTCAACACCATTTTTTGCTCTTGCAATTTTATTACAGAAATCGCCGAGAATAACAGTAAGATATTCATACACAATATCATCATCCTCAGCAATTAGAATATTTATCTTTTTGAATGAAAGCGATCCCGGCAAAAGATCAACCTGTTCAGATGCTGGAATCTCATCTGAACCCTTAATATAGGGCAACACAAAACGAAATTCAGTTCCTTTTTCAGGTTCAGAATATTCAAGCCAGATTTTTCCACCAAGCATTTCAACATAAGCTTTGGATATGGAAAGCCCAAGTCCCGAACCCTCATACATCCTGGTATAACCCGATTCTTCCTGAACAAACCGCTGAAATAACTTTTTCTGAAACTCTTTTGAAATACCTTTTCCGGTATCCTTCACATAAAATGTCAGTTCATTTTCACTGAGTTGGTATCCAAAATCAATACTACCTTCATGCGTAAATTTAAGTGCGTTTTTAATCAGGTTGGTTAATACTGCATGCAGTTTTACATCGTCAGTTATAATAACAGCATCATCGTCCGAAAGCGAAGGATATGCCGTTAGTTTTATTCCTCTTAAAATAGCCTCATTTCTGAAAAAATCGCATAATTCTTCAAATAATTTATTAATATTCAGATTTGTATAGTAAACCTTAACTTCACCGGCTTCAATTCTGGAGATACTGATCAGATCATTAAGTGTATTAAGCATTCTATGTCCGCTTTTTTCGATGAGTTCAACATACTTTTCCTTTTTCATGTTGCTCAGGTCGGGCTTTTTTAAAAGTCCCGTAAATCCAAGAATACTATTCATAGGAGTACGAATTTCATGACTCATGTTGGCCAGAAATGCCGATTTAAGCCTGTCGCTTTCTTCGGCTTTAACCTTGGCTGCAATAAGTTCTTCAAGTATTCTTTTCTTGTCAGTAATATTTTCAGTAATAATTACATAATTGTTTAATAAGTTGTTGTCATCATAAATAGGAGCAATTGTTACTTCTGCCCACATAGGAGTACCGTCTTTCCTGTTTTGGAGTATTTCGCCAACCCATACATTTTTCTGATTCAATATATTCCACATATGTTGATATTCGTTTTCATCAACACGCGTTTTATCAAATATCTCAGGTGTTTTCCCCTTAACTTCTTCAAATGTATATTGCGTAGTTTCTGTAAATTTTTTGTTTACATATTCAATTTTTCCATCTGAATCAGTAATAATAACTGCCAGCGGACTTTGTTCGATAGCATTGCTGAGGGTTTTTATTACTTTTTCAGCTTGTTTGCGGGCAGTAATATCTATCAGATAGCCGTTCATGCCAATCAGTTTGTTTGATTCGTCGAACTCACCGACAACATTGGCCAGAACTGAGATGACTTTAAATTCTTTGTTCAGCAGATCCAGTTCGAGATTTTCAATCTTGCCCGACCGGCTTATTTGCTGGATAATCTCATCTCTTTGGCTGCGATTTTTATAATAGCTACTAACATTTGCATTACAAAGTTCTTCAACAGAATGAAATCCGAATATTCTGGCAAAAGCCTGATTGCACAATATAATATTTCCCTCAATGTCTGTGACAAAATTTCCTGCCAGATCATTGTCAAACAACAGCCGGTACTTTTTTTCACGGGCGCGCAACTCTTCATTAAGCCTGTAACTCATTTCCTGATCAAGCAGAATTTTGCCAATTAATACAGTGGCAAAAGGATAAAACAAAATCACTGAAATACCAACGGTGTGCAAAGTTTCTTTAACAAAACTACCTGGAAGTGAAAACATTAATAATATCATTACAATATGTACGACTATGCCAAATATATAAAGCTGGAGTGTAGAAAGGGAAATACGTTTATTCTTACGAGCATAATAATATAAAAGCCCGATAGTAACAGATGAGGAAATTACTGATACCCCCATTATTGTACCGCCACCTCCGATAATGATGCGGGTTACCAGAGCCATAATACCGGCAATTATGCCAGAAACAGGGCCGAAGAACAGCGCACAAAGGCTTAATACAATTGATCTGCCGTCGAATATAATGCCAGCCGTTAAAACAAAAGGATTTAACATAGCAACAACAGCAATCAGCCCAAAAGTAATTCCCTGAAGCACCTGACCTGTTATTGTTTTTCGGTTCCACCTTGCATCAATGAACCCTGAGAAAACACTTGCAGCAACGAGAACAGCAAGATTATAAACAAGCTGGATAATTAACATAAAAATGCTTTAAACATTAGCTTAGAAAATGCCATAGTTAAAACGAAATATAATAAAAGTAAATGAGGTTTGCTAATAACTTTTGTGATGTTTTGATAATAACAAGGACTACATAGAATAATTTTTATAATTCAGGATGGATTTCTTTGTCTTAAAGGCAGAAAGTAAACATTACTCCTCACATTATTCACGTATTGCAGCTAAACAGGAAATAAAACTATCCGTTAATCAGATTAAACGCAAAGCATGCTGCCAGAGCAGCTGTTTCGGTACGTAAACGCCTGTTTCCGAATGATAAGGGTATCCAGCCCGAAGATAAGGAAAGCTGAATTTCATCGGTAGTAAAATCTCCTTCAGGGCCAATAAGGATTATTGCATGATGGCCCTTAACAAGACTTTCATGAACAGGTTTATTGTTATTTTCAGAACAGAAAGCAATAAACCTGTCAGCTTTGCTTTGTTGTGTTGATTGAATAAACTGCTGAAAAGACATCATTTGATTAATTACAGGCTTTTCAGTTACTATGGCTTGTTTCATAGCGGCTATAATGATTTTTTCAAGTCTTTCGGTTTTAATTTCTTTACGTTCGGACCTGCGGCATAGCAAGGGCGTTATTTCATTAATGCCAATTTCTACAGCCTTTTCTATAAACCATTCAAAACGATCTGCTTGTTTTGGTGGAGCAACCGCAATATGAAGTCTAGCATTGCTTTTATTATATTCATCAATGATTTTGTCAATTTCAACAAGACATGCGCGTGGATTAGCATCAATTATGCGTGCCCGGTATAGTTTACCTGTCCCGTCGGTAAGATGAATCATATCAGAAACATTATGCCGTAAAACGCTGATACAATGTTTTGATTCTGATTCACTCAGTATGGCCTGATTGTTAATAATTTTGCTTACATAGAATAGTTGCATGCAATTAATTATAATTCAATAATTTATAAAAATATTTCAAATTAAAGATGCAATTGAAATGAAAATATCCCAAGTACGATGAATTTTTAAATTCATCCAGGCTAATAAAAATGGGGAGAGAAA
>CAZBCB010000351.1:0-3682 GCA_964489905.1 uncultured Bacteroidales bacterium | reverse complement strand
TTTCCATCGGAATCTCGCCCCGACTTTTTTCCTCTGGTCGGAAGTTCGTTCCGATTCGGTTCACTACCATCCTTGAAGTATGTATTTAATCCTTTTGTGGTATACTTTTATTGATTTTTGGTAGTATCCTTTTGGTGATATTTTACAATATTTTCAGACTAATCATGACATAATTATTGATTATAACATCAACAACGACTGGTCTTAATTGTTATAGTTATCAGGAATGTGAAATAGAATATTTGTAAATTCACCTATGAAAAAAAAGATAATTAAAAACAAAATCATTCTGACCAGTGAAAATAATGTTCCCTTTATTAGCCGACCATTGTTTTCTGTAATCGTTACAACCTATAACCGATCAATGCTTCTTATCAGGGCAATTAATTCATTGATACATCAAACAGAGAGCGACTGGGAAGCTATAATAATTGATGACGGCAGCACAGATGATACTTATGTAAGTATTTTGCCATATCTTAAATTACATTCAGAAATAAAGTACCTGCGGATACCTCATAGCGGAGTAGTGCGTGCCAAAAATAAAGGGATACAGGTTTCATGCGGAAAATATATCACTTTTCTTGATTCAGATGATGAGTATCATCCTCAGCATCTCGAATTAAGAAAAAATTTTTTATATCAGCATTCCTCTATAAAATTTATCTATGGTGGAGCAAAAGTTTTAGGTAATCAATATGTACCTGATAAAAATAATCCTTCAACGCTTATACACATTAATGAATGTGTAATTGGGGGGACCTTTGTTATTGAAAGAGAAACTTTGTTGTCATTAAAAGGATTCCGTATAAAAATAGTGGGTTCAGATGCTGATTTATTTGATAGGGCTAAAAAATCCTTGATTCCTATGAAAGAATTCCGATTACCCACATACATATATCATCATGAAAATCCTGATTCTATAACCAACCATATCTTTCAGAAAATAAAATAAAAATCAGGCTTCAAACATCACCAGTAGCAAAATCAAATATTATCTGAAACTAAATATTTTAAATAAATATAAATTAAGGCTCGTTTTGACTTTCTTCCTGCAGTTGATTCATTGTATTCTGCTCAAGTCCTTTTTCTTTTCTTGCTCTGGCAGCACATCTGTCGCACAAGTCGGTAATATTTTTTAATTCTTTTGCCTGGGCGACAGTACCCTCATAAATTTCATCTGTTCTGTCTGTGTTAATATAGGAACAATCTTTATACAGGTGATAACTTTTACCATATTTTGTCCAATAAACATGATTTATGCCATCATTGAGTGACTTAATCTCTTCCGTTTGTTCTTTATATTCTTCCTGTGAAGGTGGATTAAAGTCAATACCTGTTATTCCGGCAATTACCAGTGCTGCAACAGCAATTGCTCCAACCAGCCCCTTTTGTTTTCCGCTCATATTTTTATTGGTAAAAATGAGGATAACAAGAGGCAGAAAAGCAATGATACTAATAATTAAGCCAAGCTGGTTCTGTATAAAAAAGCGGATTTTATCCTTCTGGGAAGCAGGATTGAACCTGTTAGCCCTTTTCCATAATAATGATCCTGTGACAGCAAAAACCAAAGCCACAACAATCAGAATTATCAGCACAGTTGTATTTACAGGTACTTTTTTAAGTTGAAAAATTGCCACAACTTCACAAGCAATGGCTATCAGCCATGAAATGACGGCAATCAGACGAAATGTACCTGCTTTGGATTTATTTTCAACAGAGGCAACAGGTTTTGCAGACTCTTCCGTTGAATAATCTGAAGATTCTTCATTTCCCACACGGATTATTTTCTTAGATGATTTTTTCTTTTCCATTTTTTAATTCTTTTAGTTAAAAGACACTTATAAACAAATTTAATAAATTATTCATTGGTAAAAAATTATTCCGGGTATATCACTCTCCACTGATAAACAGTCTTTTACTCGAGAACTCAGGATCGCAGGTAAGATTAACTTTTAATTTTCGGAGACCTGCTTCATCGCCGGGAGTAGGAATATGTGTGAGGTGAACTTCGCAATTACGAAGAGATTTAAGATTTTCTAATGCCATTTTAGCGGCAGGATTGGATAAAGCACTAATACCAAGAACAATTAGTGTTTCATCCAGATCGAGGCTCACCATATTGCCGTTGAGGATGTCTTTTTTCAAATAGGTAACTGAGTTAATGATATTTTCCGGAAGAAGATACAAGTTATCCGGAAGTCCGGCCAGATGTTTTGTTGCATTTAAAATAAGACTTGATGCTGCATGCATCAATGCTGAATTTTTTCCTGTTATTATAGTACCATCGTGCAATTCTATAGCTGCCCCGCAATAGATTCCTTCATTACCTTTGCCGTTTTTCTCAGCATTCTTTGCGGCTTCTCTTGCAGGCTTAACTACTTTGCGGTCTTCAACCTTTGCACCAATCTTATCCATAATTACATTAATCCACTCTACAGCATCTTTATCTGCCAGTCCCATTGCATATTCCACTGCAATCCTGAAATACCTGCGTATAATCTCCTGGTGCGATGCTTCTGAAATTACACTGTCGTTAATTATACCCGAACTTGCACGATTCACTCCCATATCAGTAGGGGACTGATACATTGATTCACCGCCTGTTATTTTTTCAATGATTCTTTTAAGCAGATGAAATGCTTCTAAATCGCGGTTATAATTAACCACCTTAACATTATAAGCTTTTAAGTGATGTTCATCAATCATTACCCTGTCTTTCAGGTCAACAGTAGCTGCTTCATAAGCCAGATTGACCTTATGATCAACAGGCAGGTCCCATATAGGAAATGTTTCAAATTTTGCATACCCCGCCTTTATGCCGTTTTTATATTCATGGTACAGATTGCAAAGGCAGGTTGCAAGTTTGCCACTTCCCGGTCCTGGCCCGGTAACGACAACGATTGGACGGGTTGTCTTGATATATTCATTTGACCCATATCCTTCATCGCTCACAATAAGGTCAATATCAGTCGGATATCCTTTGGTGGGATAATGCAAATAAACCTTTACCCCTCTTAATTCAAGTTTGTTTTTGAAAGCCTTTGCAGGTGGTTGGTTCTGGTATCGTGTTATGACAACGGCAGTTACATCCAGACCCCATTCCCTGAAATCATCTATCGTTTTTAAGGCATCCGCATCGTAAGTAATTCCAAAGTCAGCTCTGACTTTTTTTCGTTCAATATCTCCGGCATTAATACATAAAATCACATCAATTTTATCTTTTAGCAGTTGCAAAAGTCTCATCTTTACATTTGGATCAAATCCGGGAAGCACCCTTGCTGCGTGATAATCATATAAAATTTTCCCGCCAAATTCGATATAAAGTTTGTCATTAAACCGGTTTACCCTCTCAAGAATAGCTGCAGTCTGTTCTCTAAGGTATTTTTCGTTGTCAAATCCTATATGATTTATTTTTTCCATTTCTTTAGAAAATATATCTTGTTGATTATATACTAAAATATCCCCATCAAATTATTTTCATTATTATTTTTTATTTGCATCACGGGGATTTCAATTTCCTGTTGTATTCATTTCTTAATTCAAGACGACTTCAATATTAATAAAATTTTAAGATTGTGACGTCCTATTCCTGTTAAAAAAGAAATACTATTTTTGATTGTAAAAATCATATGAAGGTTTTTACATGTCCGGTTAGGTATTTCTAACCTAATATTATTTT
>CAZBCB010000350.1:0-3697 GCA_964489905.1 uncultured Bacteroidales bacterium | reverse complement strand
AACCCAATTAATTTTACATCATTCCGCCCATTCCGGGTCCGCCCATTGGAGGCGGAGTTTCCTTTTCGGGTTTTTCAGCAACTACACATTCGGTAGTAAGGAACATTCCGGCAATTGAAGCGGCATTTTCGAGGGCCACCCTTGCTACCTTAGTAGGATCAATAACACCAGCCTTGTATAACGGCTCATATTTATCTTCCTGAGCATTATAGCCGAAGTCATCTTTACCTTCCTTAATCCGTTGAACAACGACTGATCCTTCAAGGCCTGCATTTTCAGCAATCTGGCGTGCAGGTTCTTCGAGTGCACGTTTTACAATAGCAATACCTGTGTTCTGGTCTTCGTTATCGCCTTTCAGATTTTCAATGGCTTTAACCGCTCTGATGTAGGCAACGCCACCACCAGGAATGATACCTTCTTCAACGGCAGCACGTGTTGCACTTAAAGCATCTTCAACACGGGCTTTCTTTTCTTTCATTTCAACTTCAGAAGCAGCACCTACATATAGAACTGCTACACCTCCGGCCAGTTTGGCCAGTCTTTCCTGTAATTTTTCCTTATCGTAATCAGATGTAGTGGTTTCAATCTGAGCCTTAATCTGCTTGATGCGACCATCGATATTTTTCTTGTCACCTGCACCATTGACAATGGTGGTATTCTCCTTGTCGATCACAATCTTTTCGCAGCGACCCAGCATATCCATTTTGGCTCCTTCGAGAGTGAGTCCTTTTTCTTCGAATATTACAACACCACCCGTAAGAATGGCAATATCTTCGAGCATTTCTTTGCGTCTATCGCCAAAGCCGGGAGCTTTAACGGCAGCAATCTTAAGTGAACCTCTTAATTTATTAACAACCAGTGTTGCCAGAGCTTCTCCGTCAATATCTTCAGCAATGATCAACAAAGGTTTACCGGCCTGTGCAATGGGCTCAAGGACCGGCAGCAGGTCTTTCATGGTTGAAATCTTCTTGTCAGATAACAGGATGTAAGCGTTTTCAAGCACAGCTTCCATCTTGTCGGGATCGGTGATAAAATATGGTGATATATAACCACGATCAAACTGCATACCTTCTACAACATCTACATGGGTTTCGGTACCCTTAGCTTCTTCAACCGTGATTACACCTTCTCTTTTAACCTTACTCATGGCTTCGGCGATCAGTTTACCGATTGCCCTGTCATTATTGGCCGAAACCGAAGCAACCTGTTCAATCTTTTCATTATCATCTCCAATGGTGTGTGATTGTTTTTTCAGGTCATCAATAACAGCCTTTACAGCTTTATCAATACCCCTTTTAAGATCCATCGGATTTGCACCTGCAGTAACGTTTTTCAAACCAACATTGACAATAGCCTGTGCCAGTACGGTTGCAGTGGTGGTTCCGTCACCTGCATCGTCATTGGTTTTTGATGCCACTTCCTTAACAAGCTGGGCACCGATATTTTCAAACGGATCTTCGAGTTCAATTTCTTTTGCTACCGTTACTCCGTCTTTTGTGACAGACGGTGCACCGAATTTTTTATCAAGGATTACGTTGCGTCCTTTGGGCCCTAATGTAACTTTAACTGCATTTGCGAGTGCATCAACACCTTTTTTCAGCTGCTCGCGGGCTTCGATATCAAATTTAATTTCTTTTGTTGCCATTTTTATTAGTTTTGAATTATTATTATTTGCAGATTATTAAACAATAGCTAAAATGTCAGTTTGCTTCATGATCAGGTAGTCCTTTCCGTCAATGTTTATTTCTGTTCCGGCATATTTACCGTATAACACGACATCACCTACCTTAACTTCCATTTTTTCGTCTTTTGTACCAGGACCTGCAGCAATAACAGTTCCACGCTGAGGTTTTTCTTTTGCAGAATCGGGAATAATTATTCCGCTTGCGGTTTTCTCCTGTGCTTCAAGTGGCTTAATTACCACTCTGTCGGCTAAAGGTTTAATCTTCACTTCTGACATATAAATTATTTTTTAAGTTAAACATGATTTCAAAATTCGTTTTCACCTTTAGCGAATTCTATGCCAAAATAAAAAAGTGTCAGTTGTTATGACATACTGACACTTTTTTATCATTTTATTATTAACAACGTATCTTCTTATCTCAGTTTAACGAATGAAACTTTTTAATATAACTTACCCCAAATTTGTCATTAACCTTATTTTTCTAATGACCATCATTAGTAAATTTTGTTAATTTTTCATTGACTGTTAATGTTTTGCAATGACAAATCCGGGCTTAAAATTTAAGGATTATTATTAAAACTTTATAAATCTTAAATCATTCCCGAAACTTTTCAGAATTTAAAACCATACAGATACCTGCTCAGGTTAATTATTGTCTTCAGGTACATCCGTGGGATATGAAGGCATCTGGTCAGCCGGAATTGCCGTTTCTACTTCCTGTAATTTTGTCTGGCTGGTACCCTTATTCCGGTTTATAAACATCGTAGCAAGAATACTTAAGATAACAATGGCTGCTGCAAAACCCCAGGTGGCTTTTTCAATGAAATCAGCTGTCCGTTTAACACCCATAATCTGATTGGATGATGAAAAGCCCGAAGCTAATCCTCCTCCTTTTGGATTCTGAACAAGAACAATAAGTATGAGTAAGATACTGATAAATAATACTATTCCAATAATTAATCCGTACATAATATTTATATTTTATTCTGTTTGTTTAAATTCAATCTGTTCTTTCCTTTCTGTTTATCCTGATTCTTCCATTATCACAATTATGATGGCTCCTGTCCCTGTATTTTATCTTCCATCATTTTTTTAATCAATTCAATCTGGCCTGCAAAATAAGTACTTTTTTCCGGATATTTCAAAAGTAATTTTTCATAAGCAAAAATAGCCTTAGCATAATAGCCTTGTTTAATATAAATTTTAGCAAGAGTATCGGTAAGAAACCTTTCATCTTCTTTTACACTATCAGCGGAAATATCTTCCTGAGGTACGGCTTCAGGATTCGGGGTAATGCGCGGACTTGTCTCAATAAAACGGTCTATCCGCTCAATCTTATTGAGGTTTGATTGTTTTGTAACCGCAGGTTGTCCTGTTTCTTCTTTTTGATCAACACCTGCCGGAGCATCTGTCGTATGATTTTCAATTCCGGAATTATCATAAACATCTCCTGTTGCATAAGGATCAATATATTCTTCGGTTAATTGATTTATCTGATCATCCAGATCTTCATGAGGCGTTTTAACTAAAACTTCTTTACCGGACATGCTGATTTTTTCATCAGTTTTCTCAGATGCTTCTGCAAATAAGGAATCATCAAAATCAATAAGATCATCGGTAACATTAATATCCCTTATGTCCGGCTCTGCCTTATCGTCATCAATAATTACAGGACCGGCTTCAGTATCATCAAGCAATATTATATCATCTTCCTTTTTTTCTGATGGTTCTGTTTCATCGGCAATATCATCAAAACCGTATTCTTTACTAATATCAAAAGCTATTTCAGGCACGAGCTCAGCTTCATCAGCATTGAGATTTCTCGTAAGATTAAGTTGATCAGCGAGAACCTGCGCAATATTTTCCTGCAAGGTGCCTTTAATATTTTTTTCTGCCTTATTAACAATGATTTCTTCAGTCTTAAGTTCTTCGGTATGCTGTGGAATAACTTCAGGCGGATAAATCAGTTCATACAAAATACGCCGGTCGGTTACATAAGCAGCAGCCTTGCTT
>CAZBCB010000349.1:0-3716 GCA_964489905.1 uncultured Bacteroidales bacterium | reverse complement strand
TGGCCTGCTCCTGATAAAAGTGAAAACGAAAAACAGGTATATATGGTTAAAAATAATAAAAAGTTAATTACATATTTATTTATTCTCAAGTAAAGCAACATTTTCTATATGTGAAGTATGTGGAAACATATCAACCGGCTGTAAACAAACCAGATTATAATTTGGGGTCATCAGTTGTATATCACGCGCCTGCGTGGCAGGATTACAGCTTACATAGACAATTCTTGCTGCTCCGCTCTCTGTTATTATCCTGACAACATCGGCATGCATGCCTGAGCGGGGAGGGTCAACGATAATAACATCGGGATAACCCTGCTCAGTTATAAATTCCTTAGTCAGTATTTTCCGGCTATCGCCTGCAAAAAATTTAATATTTGTGATATTGTTCAGTTCAGCATTCTTTCTTGCATCATCAATGGCCTCAGGAACTGATTCAATACCCAAAACCTCCGAACAATATCTGGCTATATACAAAGCTATGGTTCCTGTTCCTGTGTACAGGTCATACACCAGCTCACGGCCTGTCAGGCATGCAAAATTGCGGGTAACCTCATATAGTTTTTGAGCCTGCCGGGGATTAGTCTGATAAAAGGATTTAGGTCCTATCCGAAATTTCAGCCCTTCCATTTCTTCAGTCAGATGGTCATTACCAAAAAAAAGTATATGTTCCAGATCGGTAACGGTATCATTAGCTTTTGTATTGATAACATAAAATAATGACACTATTTCCGGAAAGGATTGTTTCAGGTTTTCAAGCAAAGGAATAATAAGCGATTTATCATCTCTGAAAAATGAAATAATGACCATAAATTCTCCTTTCTGGTTGTTTCGTATGGTCAAATTTCTGAGAAATCCCCGCTGATTAACAAGGTCAAAAAAGTCTAAATTTTCATGCAGAGCATATTCCCTGATGTGGTTGCGGATTGCATTTGAAGGCTCAGCCTGAAGATAACAGGTTTGAATATCCAGCACTTTGTCAAAACGTCCCGGGATATGGAAGCCCGCTGCTTTTCCTTTAACAAGCGGAAGACTCTGGCTTATTTCCTCCCTTGTTAACCAGCGGTTTTCCGAAAAGGCAAATTCAAGTTTATTCCGGTAAGCAGTCTGATGTTCTGAAGGTATAACAGGTTTAATTTCACTTACATGAAGTTTTCCAATCCGTTCAAACTGATCAACAATCTGTTTTTGTTTAAATTTTAATTGCTCTGTGTAGGGTAACTGCTGCCAGTTGCAGCCGCCGCATTCACCAAAATGCTGACAAAACGGTTCAAGGCGCATGGGCGAATACTGGCGGTAGTTCACTACAATGCCTTCCATGTAACGTTTTCTTTTACGTATCACTTTAACATCAACAATATCGCCGGGTATGACCTGAGGTACAAATAAAACCATATTATCTACACGTGCAATCGACTTACCCTCGGCTGCTATATCTGTAATCTCAATATTTTCAAGTAATACTGACCCTTTTTTACGCATCACCTTTGATCATTATTGCAGCAAAGATATACCATCATCGTTTTATTAAAAAAGTAATATGCTTTCATCATCATATAAATTATTCTTTTATTTTGTACTATCTTAATTTAAAATATGATGATTATGTACCGTAAAGTTTTCAAGTTTGTTGTTACAACACTTACCATTCTGAGTGCCAATCTTCTGACTAATTATATTTCAGACAAACTTGTCAGTCATAAATGGGAATACAGGCCATTGCGATTTACCCTTTTAGCTATGTTAATCATAACTGTAGTATTTTATCCGCTTTTCATGTGGCTTGAAGAATGGCTAAACGATTTATCAAAAAAACTCGTTAAAGCAGGTAAATCAATTGCAGGGAAATATGTAGGGTTGCTATTTGGTTTCATCATTGGAATAGCAATATTAACATACTTTTATGCCAAAGTTTGGTATAAAATTGACTTGATCAATATACTATTCAAAGGTAAATTTCTTCAGATGTTCTGATTTAAAAGCTATGATATTATTTCACCCTGTATAACCTGTATTTACCGTATTGACGAACCTTTTCAAGTGAATGGTAATTGTAAACCGAATCTGTAATGAGATAATCAATGCGATAAATATTTTTTACTGAATCAATAACGCGGATATCTTCCTTTATTCTTTTTTTACATTTTAAACGGTCATACCATTCATAAATTTTATAATTATGAGTAGGCACAAACTTCTCAACTACAAAACGTTCACGGTTCGATCTACGCGTAAATGAATAGGGATAATCCGAATCGGGGAAAATAAAAACCGCTTCACGAGGTGTTTCGTTACCTGTATATTCTATAAGCGAAAGTAAATCCCGGGAAAGACCGTCACCATATTTATTATACGATAAAACAGTCTGAGTGGTTTCGACTGTAAAAAGTATTAAAAATACAGTACCCATCGCATATTTCAGGTTATTATGAAGTATTGTTTCCCCCTTATTTCTATAATGTTTCAAATAAGTTCGGATAAATGCAGGCAATAAATAATGTTGAATGACCAGTGTTGTTTCAAGTAAAAACAACAATGATGACAATGTGCTTGTCCGAAACGGGTATGTTTTCATCAGTGAAGCAGATCTGTCAAAAATAGCAGCCACTATAAATAAAAACTGCTGTGAGAATATGATAATATTCAACAGATTCAGCTTTTTTATCCATGGGTTGCCATACCGGTTAAACCAAAACAAACAAGCAATAAAACATAAAGCAGACAACAACATGCCACCCAGGTGATGATTAATAAAATAGTTGATATCACCGAAGGCTCCGATATGGTGTTTAAGCCTGAAATAGGCATAAATTTCACTAATGCGGACATTATTAATAACGGGAGGATTATCAGCAATGTATGTTTTATAGAGATATAGGAATAAAGGTAAAATTACAATCATATATAAACCACCCAGATATATAGCCGGAATAAGTTTCCGTTTGTACAGAAAATAATAGGTTACTATGAAAAGTGACATCCATCCGCCTACCAGAAAATGAAAATAAGTCGCTATTGCAGAAAAAATTATGCTTGAAAAAGGATTGTCGGTTAAAAGAAAATAAATAGACCAGTAAACAAAAATATAAGCAATGGTTTTCTCTTCAAAACCTTTAAATACCCATTCTCCCATCCAGATTGACTGATGAGGGAAGAAAAAAGCCTGAAAAATAAAAACTGCTGTCAGATTATTAATTTCTATGCGTTTAATTATCAGACTGAGGGGAATAACAAGCATCAGAAAACATATAAGCCGGCCGATAAAAGCAGTTTGCTCAAATGAAAGATAACGTAACATAAATCCTGTTATAATCTGAAAAAAAAGATTACCGCCGGCCGGATGATTAAGTGTAAATGAATGAGGCATCCATGAATGATCCATGTATTGTTTGGCAAATGCCAGATACTGCTCTTCTCCCCCATCAAGGTAAAAACTAAAAAAATTGGCACAGGAAAGAATAAACAGTATTATAATAAGGTTTTGCCTGTTAAACCATTCAATAGCATTAAATACTTTACGAAATGGCATATAGATAGAGAATAATTCTGCTGTTTAAATATAAAAAATATCTGTTAATCCGAGAATAATCAATAAAAACACAATAAATATTTAAACATGTTATTTCAATTGCCGAATCCGGGTTAATTAAATTTTCTGTATCTTTAAATTCATATTTTTTATTTTATGAACATCAACGATTGTATAAAATTCGCCAATG
>CAZBCB010000348.1:0-3737 GCA_964489905.1 uncultured Bacteroidales bacterium | reverse complement strand
TTCTATTGACGAATTTTGGCTTAATCAAAAAATATTGTTTTTAAACTAAGTTGTTTTTTTGCATCAATTGCGAATTATTAGCAACTTTATCTATCTTTCGAAGCAAAATTAACCGGGGTTATAATGAGAAATTTTTTAATTCTGATATTAAATATATTGTTTATTGCCACAAATTATGCTCAGCCTGATTTTAAAAAAGAGGTGAATATTGGCATTTCTCAGGGTTTTACCATGGGGCGAACATTTTTCGAGCCTTTTGTTGAACAGGAATTGATATACGGATATACAGGCGGTGTTATATTACGTTATATATCAGAACCACAACTTGGTATCCAGTTTGAATTTAATTATCTTCAGAAAGGCTGGAGGGAAAATAAAAAGGATTTCGGTTATTATGAAAGATATCTCGAAGTACTTGATTTCCCGGTACTGACACATTTCTATATCGGCCGGCGAACCAAAGCAAGAATCCACGTCGAGCTCGGGCCTTATCTGGATTATTTATTAAAAGACACGGAGAAAAACAGCGTAACAGATACAATAAAATATAATGCATATTACGGAAAACCTGTTTACCGCCATGTTGGTCTTGGCTATACAGCAGGACTATCATTTGCTCTAAGGACAAGGCTTGGTATTTTTGAAATTAAAGGCGATTACCATCATAGTCTTACAAATTTATTTAAAGCAGGAAATTATGAATTTCCCTACCGTGGATCGAGACCTCAGGCAGTAATAATTTCTTTACGTTATCTTGTAAAAATATAATCTGAGTTAGTCATTATAAACACAAAATATTTTATTGTTTCAATTGAGGAATTGGGGATAATACACTTTTCTGTATTGTTATAATTCAGAATATATTTTTCACCGAAGCCGGAAATGTCATTTGTGTCAGTATTCACTTGGGTTTATCTGCTCAAATTTGGGTCTCACAAATAAATTCTTATTTTTGCGCAAATGTATTATTCCAACAAGCAATAAATATTTCGAAAGTATGGAAATTGAGGCCAAATACAATCCGCAGAAGGTTGAAGATAAATGGTATGAATACTGGCTAAAACATGGTTTTTTCAAATCAGAACCTGATAACAGACAACCATACACAATTGTAATTCCGCCTCCTAATGTTACAGGTGTATTACACATGGGGCACATGCTGAATAACACCATCCAGGATTTATTAATACGCCGTGCACGTATGTCAGGAAAAAATACCTTGTGGGTTCCCGGAATCGACCATGCATCAATAGCTACCGAAGCCCGGGTAGTGGCAAAACTGAAAAGTGAAGGTATTGAAAAGAAAGATTTAACCCGCGAAGAATTTCTCAAACACGCATGGGAATGGAAAAGAAAACACGGAGGCATAATACTTGAACAGCTTAAAAAACTTGGCGCTTCCTGCGACTGGGAGCGGACAAAGTTTACCATGGACGACGATATGTCGGAAAGTGTGATAAAAGTATTTGTTGACCTTTACAATAAAGGGAAAATATACCGCGGTGTGCGCATGGTAAACTGGGATCCTTATGCAAAAACTGCTTTGTCTGATGAAGAAGTAATTTATCGTGAAGTTAAATCAAAACTCTATTATGTAAAATACAGAATTGACGGGGAAAATAATTTTGTTACCATTGCCACCACACGCCCCGAAACCATTCTGGGGGACACTGCCGTGTGTGTTAATCCCAATGATGAACGTTACCATCATCTTAAGGGCAAAAAAGTGTTCGTACCCATTGTTAACCGGCTCGTTCCAATTATCGTTGATGAGTATGTTGATATGGAATTTGGTACAGGCTGCCTTAAAATCACTCCGGCCCATGATATTAACGACTATGAGTTAGGCATTAAGCACAACCTGGAAGTGATTGATATTTTCAACGACAATGGCACACTGAACGAAAAAGCGCAGGTTTTTGTCGGGGAAGATCGCTTTAAAGCACGTGATCTGGTGGTTAACCAGCTGAAAAAAGAAGGCTTGCTTGCAAAAGAAGAAGATTATGTCAATAAAGTCGGTTTTTCTGAAAGGACTGATGTTGTTATAGAGCCCAGGCTTTCAATGCAATGGTTTTTAAAGATGAAAGATCTTGCCGGGCCTGCCCTCGAAAATGTTATGAATGATAACATCAGGCTCATCCCTTCAAAATTTAAAAATACATACAGGCACTGGATGGAAAATGTGAAAGACTGGTGCTTATCACGTCAGCTATGGTGGGGACATCGCATACCGGCATACTATATCAGAGGCGGGAATGATTTTGTGGTGGCCGAAACACCCCAGCAGGCCATTGAATTAGCCAGAAAGAAAACAGGGGATAATAATCTTCAACTATCCGACCTCAGGCAGGATGAAGATGTTCTTGATACATGGTTTTCTTCCTGGTTATGGCCAATTTCTGTTTTTGATGGTATCCGTAAACCCGACAACCCGGATATCCGTTATTATTATCCGACAGACGATCTGGTCACAGCTCCCGAAATACTTTTCTTCTGGGTAGCCCGGATGATTATGGCCGGATATGAATACAGAGGGGAAAAGCCTTTCCGTAACGTATATCTTACCGGCATTGTACGCGATAATATCAGACGCAAAATGTCAAAATCACTGGGCAACTCACCCGATCCTTTGATGCTTATAGAAAAATACGGTGCCGATGGTGTCCGCGTCGGTATGTTACTCTGTTCCCCTGCAGGTAACGATTTGTTGTTTGATGAAAGCCTGCCCGAGCAGGGAAGAAACTTTGCCAACAAAATATGGAATGCCTTCCGCCTGATAAAATCATGGAAGGCTGATAATAACCAGAAACCTACAGATGCAGCCCAAATTGCCATTGCATGGTTTTATGAAAAACTGAAACAGGGTATTGCCGAAATTGAAGAGGATTTTGAACAATACCGCATTTCAGAAGCACTGATGACCATCTATAAATTATTCTGGGATGAATTCTCATCATGGTTCCTCGAAATTATTAAACCTGAAACAGGACAAACAATAGACCAGAAAACCCTTGACGCAACAGTTGACATTTTTGAAGTGCTTCTGAAATTACTGCACCCTTTTATGCCATTTATTACAGAAGAAATATGGCACCTCATTACAGAAAGGCCTTCCGGTGCAAGTATCATGAATGAGAAAAAACCTGATATTAAGCCCTACGATAAGGATAAAATTGCTGACTTTGAAATAATTAAGGAAATCGTAACATTTGTTCGTAATACCCGGACTGAAAAACAGATTCCGAGAAAGGAAAAACTCAGTTTATGTGTGAAACCTGCTATCTATAAAGAAATTTATAATGCCGTTATCATCAGACTTTGTAACCTTTCTGAAATAAAAACGGTGAATACCAAAATTGAAGCTGCAGCAAGTTTTATCAGCCCTGCCGGTGAGTTTTATATTCCGCTTGGCTCTATGCACGATCAGGAAGAAGAACTGAAGAAGCTCGAGAAAGAACTTGATTATATGAAAGGTTTCCTGACTTCCGTAATGAAAAAACTGAATAATGAAAAATTTGTCAGTAACGCACCCAAAAATGTTCTTGAAACCGAATATAAAAAGAAAGCCGATGCTGAAGCCAAAATAAAATCACTTGAAGAACACATAAAACATTTGCAAACGTCATGATTTATACATACCTTGTTTACTTAATTGGTATCCCGGCAATGCAATGAAACTGGTACTTAAGTCTATTCTTCTGGCTTCTGTTTTAATCGCCTGTAAAGCACAGAACAAC
>CAZBCB010000347.1:0-3741 GCA_964489905.1 uncultured Bacteroidales bacterium | reverse complement strand
ATGCTTATTGTGCCTGTTAGGCCGATTTCACTTTGTTCCATCGGGGTTAACCCGGATGCCAGGCCTTAAGCTAACCCACTATACATTAGTTCGATTAAGCTCCTAATGCATAAACCTGGTTTAAGGAAAATTTTTATTAGCCCAGTTGAATTTGTTAATTCATGGTACTTCGGTTTATGATTTATCCTGATGAATTAAAACCATATTGCTTCATTAGAAAATGTCAAATATCTGATGACCCCCATCACCTCCACAAAATGGCATAAAGATTATTCCCAGTCTTTCAAGCCAATCAGATATGAACTTTAAGTTATCTGTTCTTCTTATCTGATCAGTAATAGACTCTCCCCGATAACTTGAGCTGATAGAAAGGTTCCTGTTTTAAAGATTCCTGAAAGTTTCCTGCTCCGTCATTCGGTAAAAGGATAAAACAATTATGCCAGTATATACCACAATAATCAAAAACACCGGGATATGTGTTATACTGCGAGTCAGTACAGGTCTTATTCATTTGCAAATAGGGAGCCACTCCAGCACGTATATTCTTAATATAGCCGATTCTGACCGGTCTGTTGTAACCAGGTACCGTCACAAGGGTATCAAGCGTCTGAACGTCAAAACCGCAGCTCGTCATAGTCTGGTCAGCCGGAACAATTGAACAAGAATTCCCATTCATATCAAAAGAGGAATATGATTTTGTTACCACACCATTGCAAGCGCAACCGGGTTGAGGGCTCGGGTAAACGGTCGTTGCACAATGGTTTAATGTACCTGTTGCAGTAACTGTTTCCGATGAATATAATTCATTATCTCCCGTGTAGGTTTTCTGTTCCCAGTTAAAATTAATAGTGATTTCAACTTTGGGATAGACTTCTGTTATGGTAACTGGTTCGCTTAGGATTGGACCCATAACTGAACCCTCAAAGGAAGCGAAATAGTTTATCTCAACAGGCGCACAGGTATTGCAATTGAAATTTCCGCTGGCAAAGGCGATTTGTCTGACTTCTCCGTTTTCATCTGTAGGTGGGGTAAGTACATTTGTAATTGAGTGTCTGTTGCCCTGTTCATCCATATAGAAAAAATCGATAAATCTGTCTTTTAACGGTTTTCCATCAAGGTCGGTAAGTTTGGCCGTTAGAATAGTATACGCTGAAGAAATATCAGACAAGTCGGAAACGAGAAACCTCACCGATGTATTACTTGCAGTTAAAGAAATCAAATTGGTACAGCAACCGCTCAGCTTTATGTTCAGTTGTTCCATTTTCGATTGATCGGGCGCTCCTCGTCCGATATAACTGCTTCTCGCACAGCTCAGCAGTTCAACGCCCTGCTGGCAATTACCTGATTTACAGGCGGACTCGCCGGAGGCAACAACTCTGTCTAATGCAGCCATATAGGCTGTTTCAAGCCGCTTATCCAAGTTTTTAAAATTTGAGCTGTTGGCCAGTCGAAATACTTCCCCGTCAATAGAACCAATATACAAAGCTTCGCAGTCGGAACGGTTATTCGAATTTTCGATAACCCAATTCACACGAGCTTCGTATAGATTGTACAAGCCATTTTCTATTGCTGATCTGAGGTCGTCAAGGTTAGTATACTGCCCGCACACATCATAGATTGCCAGCAATTGCCAGATATATGCAAGATTCGGCCAGAAAGTTGAACCTGTGGGAGACCCCAGTTTACCGAATGCATCTTCCATATCTTCTTTCAGCCGATCATGATTCGCCTCGTCGCAGGCATATCCGCTGAAATGAGAAATTTTCGCGATTAATTTCCTTTCATTCGGGTAAGTCTGAGTTGGACAGACGTCGTACTCACCTGTCACAGGATCAATGTAGGCAATTACTCCCGCTTTTTCGAAAGGGAAAGCATTGGATGCGGGATATGTGATAGTCAGTAAAATGGTACTGTCAAACTGCAAACCAGATGGTTCAATCACCACCCCATGCTGACAGCAATTTATTTCGTTGCTGCTGCAGGTACTGCACTGATTACCTCCCAACCCGCCAATTGATAAATCGCTGTATGGTGTGACGGTAATTTTCAGGTCCTGTTGCAAAGCTCCCGGAGGAATACTAAGTTGAAATGCGATTCCGTCTTTGTCTTGTGCAGAAAGAACACCCCCTTCGGAGGCCTTAACGTCCAGGCTAACTGCTCTTGATACATCCTTAGTGGCTGAAATCCGTATAATACTATCTGGCTTTTCTTCATCATCCGGTTCGGCAGGATTTTTTTTGCACCCTGAAATGGAAATAACGGCAAACATCATGATGCTTGTCAATGCAATAAGCAGAAACATCATGAATTTTAATCCTTGAATTTGATTTGCAGATTTCATATACTATTGATTAAGAATACTGAAAACGCAAAAAGAAGTAAGCTTCTAATACTATTCATCCTTTTTTCGGCTAATAAATCGAGAAACTCAAGCAGGAAAAGAATGGTATATGTTTAAAAATGAACAATATAAACAAGTAATACTAAATAAATGTACACAATTTTCCTCAGCGGATAAATTCATTAACTATTATTTTGATAAATAGTAAGTTACATTATACAAACAATAAACTGCAGAGTATAAAACATAAAATACTGATGATGAGCTATAGTTCATTTAAGACAATTCTATGGCATCACCAAATAAGCTCTAAATTTGTTCGATTTTTTTGAGACCTGATCCCAATCGGTCGCTGAAAAGATTATTAGTACTTTTGCAAGTGAAAGCAATTACGGTTCTGCTATGAAGACTGCCGGAAAAATAACCAGCACAAAAAATCAAAAAATCATCGACATCCTGCGCCTTGAAAAAAAGAAGGAACGGGAACAACAAAGACTATTTCTTGTTGAAGGATGGAAAGAAACCTGCATGGCTCTGGAAGCAGGTTACTCCGGGAAAAGTATTTTTTTTTGTCCGGAAATTCTTTCCCCATTGAAAGTTGAAGAACTTGCCGAAAAAAACAACTTTAATGGAGACATATATGAAATAAGCCCGGAAGTATATGCCCGAATTGCTTATCGTGAAGGCACAGAGGGAATTTGCATGCTGGCTGAAATACAACATATGTTTATCCGGCAGTTAGTTCTCCCGGCCAATCCTCTTATAGTTTTGGTTGAATCGGTTGAAAAGCCAGGAAACCTGGGTGCTATTCTTCGAACAGCCGATGCAGCTGGAGTTCACGCAGTAATAGTATCCGATCCGCAGACAGATTTATACAATCCGAATGTGGTAAGGGCAAGCAGGGGTTGTCTTTTTACGGTAAAGTCTGTTGTTTGCAGTAAAGAAGAAGCTCTCGATTTTTTCCATAGTAACAAGATTCGTTCCTTTGCTGCCGCATTGCCTGCTGAAAAATATTACCATGAAACAGATTTCACAGGATCTTCTGCCATATTATTTGGCACTGAAGCTCAGGGGTTAAGCAAATTCTGGCTGAACAATGCCGATGAGCTGATCAAAATTCCCATGCTGGGAAAAGCGGATTCGCTGAATGTCAGCACTTCAGCAGCCATTATTGTATATGAAGCCATGCGTCAGAGGGGATTCCGATAAACCCAAATTCGTCAATTGAAACAATCAAATGATGAATCGACTAACAAAATGAAAGATTTTGATAAGTCGGGGTTACCTTGAAAGGTCTAATTTTTCTATTGACTAATCTCCTCTAAAAATAGTTCTGTTCTAATCCTGTAGGTTTTAACCCACAATACGCATTATACGATGCCTATTGTGCCTGTTAGGCC
>CAZBCB010000346.1:0-3743 GCA_964489905.1 uncultured Bacteroidales bacterium | reverse complement strand
AAATTTAATCCTTATTTTAAAAGATATTAGCCAATAACAGCAAGTTCTATAAACTTTAAAATTTGAAAAAGCCGTAAATTGTGATGCTCACGCCTACCTGAAATAATTAAGGGACAAGATTATACTTTTGTTTCATGCACTTTATCAATCATGTAAAGCGGCCTTTTTCGCGTATTATCAAGAATTCGCCAGAGGTATTCACCGAGTATTCCCAATGCAATCATCTGAAATGAAGAAACAAAAAGCAGAACCACCATCAGTGCCGACCATCCTTCAACATCAATAACACCAAACATTCGGGCTATAATGATAAATAAGGCATAGACCAGTGCACCTAACCCAAGTATGAGGCCTATTACTGAAATCAGCCTGATAGGAATAAAAGAAAAGGATACAAATGAATCAATAAACAACTTAATTTTTTTTGCAAGCGTCCATTTTGATTTACCCTCCCTGCGTTTTTGTCTTACATAGGGAATGTTCACAAAATCATAGCCCATCCATAACATCAGGTAAAAAATGTTTGAGTTTCTTTCCTTCAGGGTTAATATTTTTTCTTTTATTGTTTTATCAAATAAAACAAAATCAAAGCCGCCGGATGGGGCATTTCTGATAGCAAATTTCCGCATCAGGAAATGAAAAAATGATGCAACCCACTTTTGTGTAGCTCTTTCCTCTCTGTCCATCCGGTTAGCTATAACCAGTCTGAAACCCTGCTGCCAGTATCGATACATATCAGCAATCAGTTCCGGGGGATCCTGCAAATCAGCTGAAATAACCACATGGCAATCTCCTGTTGCATACTCAAGGCCCGCATATAATGCATTATACGACCCTACATTTCTTACAAGTTTAATAATTTTTGTTTTATCCGGAAATGAGTTGTGAATTTGAAGCAGTTCATTGTAAGTGTTATCTTTTGAACCGTCATCAACAAAAATGAATTCAGTTTCGACGGCATTCTCCCATAAACTGAATGTATGCTGAAGTGTATTAAATGTCTGTGAAACATTACCTTCATTATAATAACAGGGTATGATTACAGAAATCTTATTCATGGTGTATAATAAAATAAAAACTGATTATTAATCAGCTAATTTAGGATTTAAATTTATTAATTGCTTCACTGATAATGCAGATAGATTCTTCATTCAGGGCAGTATTGATGGGTAGGCTAAGGATGGTGCGGCAAACTGACTCGGTCAGAGGTAAACTCAATGAATTCCATTCCCTGTATGCCAGTTGCTTGTGAGGAGGATAAGGGTAATGAATTGCCGTTCCAATGCCTTTATGGCGTAAGAAGGCAGCCAGCTGGTCTCTTTTTTCGCATCTGATCACAAACTGATGCCATGTATGTGTTCCGTATGTTGCCTCATGCGGGAGAATAATTTCAGGATTTGTAATTTTCGATTTATACAATATGGCAAGTTTTCTTTTTTTATTAATCCCATCATCCATATATTTTAATTTAACATTAAGAACAGCTGCCTGAAGTTCATCAAGCCGGCTGTTATAACCTTTGTAAATACAATTATATTTTTCTCCCCATCCATAATTGCGTAAGGCACTTACTGCATCAGCCAGAGCTTTGTTATTGGTTGTTATTGCACCCGCATCGCCCATGGCACCCAGATTTTTTGTCGGATAAAAACTAAACCCGGCAGCATCGCCAAGATTGCCTGTTTTAATACCTTTGTAAACCGCTCCATGTCCCTGTGCTGCATCTTCAATAACAAGCAGTTTGTATTGCATGGCTATTTTTTTAATTGCATCCATATCAGCACACTGCCCATAAAGATGTACGGCAAGTATTGCCTTTGTTTTTTCGGTAATTTTCTGTTCAATGAGATCTGGATTGATGTTGTATGTGTTTAGATCCGGTTCAACAGGTACAGGCTTTAAACCGGCACGTGAAACAGCAATAATAGAGGCTATGTAGGTATTTGCAGGGACAATTACCTCATCATCTGCATGCAACAGGTCAAGAATTTTATATCCTTCAAAAATGAGTATAAGCGCTTCAAGACCACTTGCGACACCGACACAATATTTGCATCCGCAATAAGCAGCAAAGGCTGATTCAAATTGCTTAACAAAGTCAGCTAATATATAATTGCCTGAATAAAGGCTTTGTGTAACTTTTTCAATAATTTCAGCCAAATAAGGTTGATTTACCTGTTTCAGGTCGAGAAACGGGATACTGTTCATGATCTGTATGGGGCTATTATTCCGTTTACCAGTGTATAACGTTTTCCTTCCGGTGATTCCCAGAGGTTTTGTTCCTTCTTAATCAGTTTGTTGCCTTTCTCATCTATCCAGCTTTTAAATGTAGCAGGATTTCCGTAATACAGTGCATACGGTGGTATATTACGGGTTACTACACTGCCGATACCTGTCATGGCATATTCTCCAATCGTCACTCCTGCAAGGATAGTAGTGTTGGCTCCAACTGATGCTCCGCGTCGGATCAGCGTTTTAACAGGTTCTTTATACTGTTTGCTGCGGGGCCTTATATCATTGGTAAAAACTACATTGGGTCCCAGAAATACATCGTCCTCAACAGTTACTCCCTTCCAGATGTATATCCCGCTTTTAATGGTAACATTATTGCCAATATTCACCTGATCTTCAATAAAGCAATGATCACATATATTACAATTGCTTCCGATATGAACATCTTTCAGAATATGTACAAAAGCCCAGATTCTGGTGTCTTTTCCGATATCTGTAGTTTCAACAATCGCTGTAGGATGACAGTAATAATCCATCAGATATTGTTTTTTAATGAACAAAACGCATCATAACTGCGAATATAATCTGCTTCATCATATTTTGACGAAGCAATAATAAGCTGTACCGCTGTATGTGAATATTGCATAGTATGCCAGGCCATAGGCGGAATATATATGCCCTGGCTTGGTTTTTCAAGTTTGTATGAATATAGTTCTCCTTCAATGGTTTCAATATGAACCAGAATAGTACCCGAAACTGCAATAAGCACCTGTTCTGTATTGTGATGTGCATGCCTTCCCCTTACAATGCTTTCGGGCGTATAGTAGGTCCAGTAAACCCGCTCGGGCCTGAATGGTAAAAGTTTTTCAAATTCAGCAACTGAAATATAACCAATTGATGGATCTCCAATTTTTGGAAATTCTATCATGTAAGGCTTTTTCTTCATTTCGGGTTCAACTTGAAATTGACAATTATTTAAAACAGCTAATCACCATTTTGTAAATTTTTATCGCAACTCGTCAACTGAAACACTCATATGGCACATCGATTAACAGAATCTGATCATTCCGAAATTCCGGAACGAAAGATTCTGATAAATCGGTAAGTCACTACAGATAACATGTTTAAATATTTATTATGTTATTACTGACTTATATTGTTTTATTTATAAATAGCTTTAAATTATTAGATTTGCTCATGCGAATGCTTTTATATTTATCACGATAAATCAAATCTCAAATGAAAGGCTGATATAGCGATGGGCGAAGAAAAAAGCTGTTCGGGCGACTGCAAATCCTGCGGCCAGCACCATGAAACCGACCAGGACTGCCGGCTGAAACTGGCGCTGAGCAAGATCAAACACAAGCTCGTGGTGATGTCCGGCAAGGGCGGCGTGGGCAAAAGCACGGTGGCGGTGAATCTGGCCGCCGCGCTGGCGCTGGAAGGCAAAAATGTCGGCCTCCTTGACGCCGACCTGCACGGCCCGAGTGTGCCGAAGATGCTCCATCTCG
>CAZBCB010000345.1:0-3754 GCA_964489905.1 uncultured Bacteroidales bacterium | reverse complement strand
GAAGAAAATGAAGGTATGGGATTGATTTTTATTGCAGAAAATCTTAATAAAGCCACCCAGGTTGGAAGTTATTATGTATGCTTTTTTGACATTGCTTCCCGTGAAATAATTGACAGCCGGCGAATGGAAGGAAAAGCTGTCGGTATAGGTTTTCGTAATTACTGGGCCGGTTCAATTTATAACATCATGAAAGTCTGGATGAAATAAAAAAGTATTTAAAATGAAAAAATCAGTTTTACTTTCACTTTTATTCATTTTAATAGCCACGTTTAGCCTTTTGGCCAATAAAACGAGTGTAAAGATCAATGCTCCCTCAGAAGTTAAAAGTGGTACAGAAATTACAATCGTAATCAATGTTTCCCATAACGGAAACAGTAAAATGCATCATACCGACTGGGTGTACCTTAAAATTAACGGGGTTGAAGTAAAACGCTGGAAATATGACAAAAACAGCCTGCCCCCCGACGGAAATTTTACGGTAGAATTCAAATACGTAATCAATCAGGATGTCACTATTGAAGCTGAAGGCAACTGTAATCTTCATGGAACGACAGGACCTGATAAAAAAACCATTAAAACTATCTGATTATGTATTCGTTAATCTTACCACTGGGCATTATTAATCTCATTCTGGTGTTGTTGCAGATATTAGGAGGGCTGAAAGTCATTAAAATAAGTTTCAAATGGCATAAGTATTTAGGAATTCTGCTTGGTATCCTTGCATTAATTCATGGCGCTATTGCTATAATATATACCTGAACAGTATTTCGCTTATCCATTAATTCAATTGTTTAATAATGCCCTCAAAATAAGGGTAATAATTCTATTTAATTGTAATTTACAGGTTTATCTGCTGGTTAATTTAACATAAGCATCCTGCAGACCGGGTGATGAAGCTTTGATAATAATAGGCCCTGTTTTTCCGGCAATTGACCTTATGATTAACAGTGCCCTCCCGTTAAATGCATCACGTGTATGCGAAGGAAAGGGAGTCATATCGGTAGGGTCTCCGTTATCAGTTGCTGATATTTCACCTGCTCCTTCGATACTGAATTCAATCGTATTATTAGCGCGGGGCACTATACGCCCTTTGTTGTCTGTAATACATATCTCAATAAATGCTAAATCCTTTCCGTCAGCCCTTATTAATTTCCGGTCGGCCTGAGCTGTAATTTTTGCTGGTTTCTCAGCAGTTTCAATGCTGCTTTCAGCCCATTTTTTACCCTTTTTATAAGCAATAGCTTTTATTTTACCGGGTTCATATTTCACACTGTCCCAGCGTAACCGGTATTCATATTGTCCCTTTTTCTTTCGACCTAATGATTTTCCGTTAAGGAACAATTCCACCTCATCACCTGAAGTAAATACATGTATAGGTGTAATTTCCCCAACCCGTTCAGGCCAGTTCCAGTGCGGAAGAATGTGAACCATTGGAAATTCAGGTCTCCACTTTGATTGATATAAATAGAACCTGTCCTTTTCAAATCCTGCCAGATCAATTATACCACAATATGAGCTTCGTGATGAATAATAAGGGGTAGGTTCTCCCAGATAATCCCAGCCAGTCCATACAAATTCTCCGGCAACAAAAGGATGCTTTTCAAGTGAGCCAAAGACTTTATCAGCAGAAGAACCAAAATCAACAGCGTATAATTCATAAGAACTCACCTGACAGATTCTGGAATCACCTCCACGGCCATCTCTTACAGGCGAACTTATTTCAGTGGTAACCGGAAACAGATAAATACCCCTGCTGCTGAAAGCTGATGCAGTTTCACTGCTTAAAATCATTTTATCAGGAAATTGCTCATGAAAAGCCATATATTGAGGCGGAGTGCGTATGCGATCAGTACCTTCAAATTCGGGTGCCTGCCGAATACCCTCACCCTGATAATTAAGGCTGATAACATCCAATACACCGGGTAAAGGCATATAAGGCTTTGCATAATTCATTGCAGAGGTAGAAGGCCTGCTAGGATCTTCTTCTTTTATGATATTATATAAATTTTTAGCCAGCTTAGCGCCATCTTCACCGGTATATTGTTCTCCCACTTCATTGCCAAAACTCCATATTATTACTGACGGATGATTCCGGTCGCGACGAACAAAAGCCCTTAAATCCTGTTCATACCAATCGGGAAATATCAGATGAAAATCATGAGGGTTTTTTTTCTTTTCCCATGAATCAAAAATCTCATCTATTACCATAAAACCCATCCGGTCAGTTAATTCAAGTAATTCAGGAGCGGGTGGATTATGGGCCATGCGAATGGCATTACATCCCATTTCACGCAATAGCTGAAGTTGCCTTTCTGCAGCCCTTATATTAAAGGCGGCACCCAATGCTCCCAAATCATGGTGTTGATTGACGCCTTTGATGGGTATGTGCTGACCGTTTATGAATATTCCCTTGTCAGGATTAAATTCTATGGAACGAATTCCAAAACGTGTTGTGTATTGGTCAACAAGAACATCCTCAATATACACGCCGGTAACTGCAACATAAAGATTGGGTGTTTGTTCAGGAGGAGGTCCCCATAGTTCAGGAGAACTGATAACCACTGAGGATTTAACAATAGCAGAAGTTTCAGGCCGGAGGATAATATTCACGGGAGGAACCTCTGCGACTGCCTTTGCACTCTCTTTCATATATTTGTCCAATGAATAAATATATGTAACAACCCTGACTTTGGTTTCCTCATTCAGGAAGCTCCTAACACTGACCTCAACATCAACCGTGGCAGATGCCTCAGAAACATTCCTGGTGGTTATATAAGTTCCCCATTGTGATACATGAACAGGATTTGTCTTAATAATCCAAACATTCCGGTATATACCTCCACCCGGATACCAACGTGATGAATGGTTGGGATTGTCCACACGTATAGCTAACTGATTTTCTTTCCCGGGCATAATATATGGAGTAAGGTTAAGCTGCCACGAATTATAACCATAAGGCCATCCGCCAATAAGCTGTCCGTTTAACCATACCATGGCATAGGACATAGCACCGTCTATCTGTAAAAAAATGGCTTTCCTATTATCTTCTTCGGGGATATAAATCTTTTTACGGTACCATGCAACACCCGGGCTTGGCAACCTCCCCATTCCTCCGCCAACCTCAGCATCATGACCTTCATAAAACGGCCCCTTTATTGCCCAGTCATGCGGAAGATCAATTGTTTCCCACGAACTATCATCAAAATCAATCTGTACAAACGGAAAATCTCCTCCCGGATTTCCCTCAGGACGAACATGTTTCCTTGCTGAATCTTTAATAAAATCATTACCGGTCGGAAGAATCCAAAGCTTAAGCGCTTTGTTTGTTGTTTCATATTTTTCTGCATCAGTAGGCCTGGCATCAGCAGGTTTATTTTCCTGTTTGTCATGTATTTCGGGGCGTATATCATATATTAAATCGTCAGCCTCAGTTGCAGAGTTATATTTAAAAAACTTCCACTCCTCATTGATCGAAATGATTTCCCTTAAATCTTTTCTGATTTTAGTATTCTCAATTTGGGCATTAATATGCAAACAAATAGTAAATGTAAAATACAATATAACGATACTTATATTTTTTATACCTGATATAGGAAATGTTAAATTTTTCATGCAGAAATATAATAAATTAACGATCGTGCTTTAAAAATAATTTTTTGAATTAATTTACCCCAAATTCATCAATTGAAAAAATTATTTGTCATATCGATTAACAAAATTTAAACATTCCGTAATTTCATAATGATTAAATTTT
>CAZBCB010000344.1:0-3761 GCA_964489905.1 uncultured Bacteroidales bacterium | reverse complement strand
AATAAACCAGAATTTCTTCCTTGTTTTTATTAGCCCGGATGAATTTGTCAATACATCGTACTTCGGATAAACAAAAGAAAAAAGATAAGCATCATTAGGGAATAACAAAACGTAGCTTTTTCACTGATGCTGTGAAAATAGTGTATTTGTGTGTTTAATAAAGAAAGTTTAATTTTCAGCGTAAAAATACAGAGATTTTATCGGTTATGTTTCTGGCTGTTGTGATAGTTGATAAATCACGGTATATTTCGCCATCTTTGCCTGAATAATGTCCGTGTCCTATTAGTTTAAGTTCAACCTGATTCAGTCCGGTGATGGTATTAATTCTTGCCATATACACCAGTGATGGCTGTGATGAAGTCTTATATTCATTATCTTCAGGAAATTTATTATTTGTCCAGTATTCATTCCAGTCCCAGCTTTGATTTATTTCAAAATAAACATCAAATACCGCAGGTACATTATCAGCCAGTTTGCTAATAAGCGTAAAACTGCTTTCCGGAGTAGGACCTGTAACAGCATCGGGTAAGGGAGTTTTGTCTGTGGGCATAAACAAACCATCTTCTTCCTTAACATTTCTGCTGTGAGCCCATACCGGCAAAGCAGCCGGTCTTCGCAAAGGCCCGGGCATCCACTTTCCGGAAGATGCGTCTCCATGACCAAATATACCTTTTGCTATTGACTGGGCAACATATAATGTCTGAAGATAATTGCCATTAGTATCTTCAACCCAGAGGGCCATGAGTGGATGATTAAAGCTTTTTCCGCGAGTGAAATTAACAACAATAACAGGGCCTTCTTCATTATAATTTGTAGTAATTGTGTCATGAACAGTTATATCTGACAGACTGCGGGATGATCGGCATGTTGAAAAAACAGCAAGCATCACAACCACTGTTATCAGAAAAAAAATGCTGAATATTCTTTTTGTATTCATAATGTAAGAATTGATTATTAAAATTCAATTATTATTCCGATTGTTGGTAAAACAGTACCCTGTCCATCTGAAGACACTTCGATAAGTCTATAACGCTCAATGCCGTTTTCATCAATATAAGGGTCATTTTCAATTGTTTTTCCGTAAAATAAGGCCTCGCGAACCAGATAATCAGGAGTTGCTGATTTATTATTATAAAGATTCTGGATATCGAGGTAGAGGTTAAGTGACCATTTTTTAAAATAATATTCCTTATCAATCCGCACATCCAGCTGATGAAAAGGTTTCAGCCTGTATTTATTAAAATTGTTATAATCAAGATATGCCCTTCCCTGGGCGTCCCATGCAGCTTTTCGGCTTGATTTTTCGACATCATACCTGGTATAAGGCGCTGCACCTACAAATCGCCATTTAAAACCTGCAAACCAGTTTCTGTTAAACTTTCGTGATGAAGTAATAAAGAAAATATGCCGGTTATCCCATGATGTTGATGTATAGGTATCCAGTGGCTTCAGGTTTTTGTCCAAATCTTTGAATTGGCTGATTACAAATGTGTATGATAAGGTTGTACTAAAACCAAATATTTCACTGGTTTTTGAATAGATTTCAAATCCATAACTTCGTCCCTCTGCAACTGATTTTACAGGTTCATCACCAAAAGTACCATAGTCACCGCCTTTGCTTGCCAATGCTATGGAATCGTTCAGCGAAAAGGGATAATTATTATATATTTTATAAAATCCTTCCACAGTAATAATCGATTGTTCTGAGGCTCTGTACTCCAGGCCTGCTACCATGTGATCTGCTCTGATATATGTCAGACCATTTTTTTTGTTTACAAGTATACCTGAAGCATCCCTGTATCCGAAGGTAGTATAGGCAGGGCGCTGATAATACCTGCCTGTATTGGCATTTAAAAACAGCTTATTGCTTAATTGCCACGATGCCGACAACCGCGGAGAAAAATGTTTTAAAGGATTTGCCATTTCAGATGAATAACCTGAACCATCTATCCTTGCACCAGCTGATAATGTAAGCTTTCGATTAAAATAGCCACGACTTATCTGAAAAAATGAACCATAATGCATGATATGTAAGGCAGAATTATAATCAGTATTTACAATGGAGTCACTAATGAAAATTTTTCTTCTGGTATTATTATCATACGTTACATATTCATAAGAAATTCCATAAACTATTTTATAATCACTTGCCGTTCGGGAGAAATGCTCGAATCTTAGCTTGTTTTCAGCTTCAGTGGATGAATAATCAAAGGTTTTACCCAGTTCTTTGTTGTTCTGCAGGTATTTATATGATTTGTTGTTCAGAAAATTTCTGCTTAGAACCAAAGTATAAAAGCCCCTTTCCTGGTAATGTTTGTACACTGCACCAACAGCATAATTCCATTGAACGTTTTCCGGCAGATATTCAAGTATGTATCGTTGCTCGGGGGTTTCATTTGCATTCAGATTAAGTGAGGAGTTATCAACAGCGCCAATGCCTATTAATGATATTTCATTTTTCAGGTCAGGTCTTGATTTAATTTTAAACTGAAAATCGTTATATGTCGGCAGAAACGGAAGCTGGAGCGCTACAAATAATAACTGCAGGTATGAACGCCTTGCCGATACAATGAAGGTAGTATTATCAGACAATGGCCCGTCAAGTGCAAGAGCAAGGTCAGTTGCACCTACCGAACCTTTAAAATTAACCTTTTCTTTATTGCCGTCAAATTGGTTAAATTCAAAAACAGAACTTAATGTATTTCCTCTGTTGGCAGGAAAGGCGCCAGAATAATACTGCACTTGCCGTATAAAATCTACATTAATGATGCCAACGGCACCTCCTGAAGCACCTTGAGTTGAAAAATGATTCAGATTTGGAATTTCTATACCGTCAAGATAAAACCTGTTTTCTGAAGGACCTCCTCCTCTGATAATTAAATCGTTACGAAATGATACCGTTCCTCCGACTCCGGGGAATGATTGTAAAACTTTTGAAATATCACGATTGCCTCCGGGGTTTTTTTCAATTTCTGAAATCTGTATGGTTTTCAACGATACCGGACTTTCCTCCTGTTTTCTGAAAGGAGAAGCTTTTACGGTAACTTCAGAAAGACTGATATTAGCTTCTTTCATGGGAATTTCAATGAAAATATTCCGGGCTGAAGTTGCCTGAAATTCTTCCGTGATATGGGTTTCAAAACCCACCGAAGATACCTGAAGCCGTATAAATCCTGGTTCAACACCAGTAAAAAGAAATTTTCCGTCGAGGTCACTTATCGAACCAATGGTGGTTCCATAGATGATTATGCTTGCAAACGGTAAGGGCTCATTGTTTTTTTCATTAAAAATCCTTCCTTCGATGGTTGCTTTGCCTTGCTGCTGAGCAAGTACATTAGTTAAAGTAAAAAATACCAATAAAACTATAATATAAATTGTTTTCACGTTAAATCAGTTAATGTTGTTAATCACTGTTTATTTAACAATGAAAACATTTTTTTGTTTAATTTTTATCCGTATATATTAAACATGCTTATTTTAAATTGCCCAATCGTTTGGTTAATATCTCTTTTTCAGTTTTAAAATCAATAAAAGGATACTTCTCAGAAATTTCTTCCATTTCCGAAAGTGTTTTCCGCAAAAATTCTTTGCAGGCCGGATCATCAGGGTTATTAGGTCTGTGATGAAAGGCTTTCATCAGTGCATCAACCCTGTTCATAAGCGGCAGACTGTTTTTCTCTATATATGTTTCAACAAAACGTTTCCATATATAATTTATGCCTGACTCGGCCGGATGTATCATATCGGTATCATAAAACCTG
>CAZBCB010000343.1:0-3775 GCA_964489905.1 uncultured Bacteroidales bacterium | reverse complement strand
AATTACCTTAGTTTATGAAGGTGAAATTACGCATCAGATTACAAAAGCTTTCACTTCCTTGACAGAATCAAATATGACCAAGGATGACGAACCAAATTCGGTTCAACGTAAGGTATTTCATGTAATGGTTGAATGTTTGCAAAATATAAGCAAGCATGCAGATGACTTTACTACAAGTGATTATCTCTTCTCAGGAAGAGGCATTTTCCTCGTCAGTAAAGGGGAAAATGAATACAGTGTTACTACAGGAAATGCGGTTGAAAATGATAAAATTGAATATCTTACTGAACTGCTTGAAAATATCAATAAAATGGACAAAGATGAACTAAAGGAATTGTATAAAAAACAAATGAAGGAAGGAAGACTTTCAGAAAAAGGAGGTGCCGGACTGGGATTTATTGACATCAAACGAAAAACAGGCAAAGAACTGGAATATCATTTTCTTCCCATATCCGATGATACTTCATTCTTTTTATTAACTTCAACCATTTCAAGATCAGAAATCTAAATAAATATTGACAGTATATGGAAACAATCAAAATTCAAGGCACTGAGGATACGCCAAAAATAATCCTGGATGCAGAAAATGAAATAATGGAAATTTCGGGCCGTTCACTGCCCGAAGATGTTTCCTCATTTTATGAACCGGTTATTAATTGGCTTAATGAATATGCCGAAAATCCAAATAAAAAAACAGTTTTCAACTTTAAACTAACCTATTTTAATACGGCATCATCAAAACTTCTGCTTGATATACTCATGAAACTCGAGGAAATGCATGAAAAGGGCCATGACGTTCTTATCCGCTGGCATTATCCCGAGGATGATGAAGATATGGAAGAAGCCGGTGAAGAATATGCCGATATTGTGGATGTTCCTTTCGAACAGGTAGCATATTCATAATACTACGCTTTGTACACCTGAAAAATTTAATTTTTATATCAGGCATAAATGAGTGAAGAAATTCTGAGAGCGTTGATGCAGCTCTTTGCTATCATTGCAAAGCAGGATGAAGGAGTTGAGGCAACTCAGGTTGAGTATGTTAAAAACTTCTTACAACAGCAATTAAACGATGAAGAAGTAAAAGAATATTTTTCACTCTTTGAACAATATGCCGGTTTAACGGATATAAATAATGACGAAATTGAAAATGAAGAAGATAAGGGCGCACCAAAACTTACATCCGTAAGAGATTCTGTCCGTATCCTCGGTCTGTGCAAAAAAATTAACAGAACACTAACCCAACGGCAAAAAGTTGTTGTTCTGGTTCGTTTGTTTGAGATTATTAATGCTGACCGCAAATTTACCGATCAGCGTATGCAAATTGTCAATACTGTGGCCGACGTTTTTAAGGTAACCAAAGAGGAATTCGCCAGTATTGAAAAATTCGTAATTAAAAATGAAGCCGACGAACTCGATGATATTAATATCTTAATTATCAACGATAAACCTTCAAGGCCACGGTTCGCAAAAAAAATTCATACCAAACAACTCGATGCCAATATTTTTATTCTTAAAATAAAAAGTGTTGATCTTTATTTCTTAAAATACACCGGTACTGAAGACCTCTTTTTAAACGGATTACCGGTAAGAATTGACCGTATTTATCTTTTTGCAAACGGAAGTACCGTTAAATTACCAAAAGCAGCTCCTGTTTACTATAGCGATGTTGCATCTCATTTTCTGGCTGATACTATTGCCAGCCAGATTTCATATACTGCCAGAAACCTTGAATTTAAATTCCCCAACGGAAATATTGGTTTACGCAATATCAGCTTCTCGGAAGGACATGGCAAGCTTATTGGCATTATGGGCTCAAGCGGAGCAGGAAAAACTACCCTGCTTAACGTTCTTTGCGGCATTGATAAACCTTCAAAAGGTGAAGTACTCATCAACGGGATTAACCTGCATAAAGAAAAAGAGAAACTTGAAGGAGTAATCGGACTTGTGCCGCAGGATGACCTGCTCATTGAAGAACTGACTGTCTTTCAGAATTTATATTTCAACGCTAAACTCTGTTTTAAAGATAAATCTGACAATGAAATCATTGAACTGGTTGATAAAACTTTGCAAAATCTGGGTTTGTTTGAATTAAAAGATTTAAAAGTCGGTTCTCCTCTTAATAAAACAATAAGCGGCGGACAGCGAAAAAGGCTCAATATTGCTCTCGAACTTATTCGCGAACCTTCCATTCTTTTTATCGACGAACCAACATCAGGTCTTTCATCACGCGACTCTGAGAATGTGATGGACCTTATCAGAGAACTTACGCTTAAAGGAAAGCTTATTTTCGTTGTCATTCACCAGCCATCCTCCGAAATTTACAAGATGTTTGATAAAATGATTATCCTTGATACGGGCGGATATATGATATATTACGGAAACCCGGTGGAAGGAGTCATGTATTTCAAACGACTTGATGCTCAGATTAACAGTGAGGTAGGCGAATGCCCCACCTGCGGAAATGTCAACCCCGAACTGATTTTTAACATCATTGAGGCAAAGGTTGTTGATGAATTCGGAAATTATACCGAAGCGCGCAAAGTAACCCCTCAACAATGGGAAGAACATTTCAAACACAATATCACCTTCAAGGAATTACCCGCAGTTGAAGATTCTCCGCCCAAAAACCTCAGAATACCTTCATGGCTCGCACAATGGAAAATATATTTTTTTCGTGATTTTTTATCAAAAATCAGTAATCGCCAGTACATTGCTTTAAGTATGCTTGAGGCCCCTGTTCTGGGGTTTATACTCTCATACATTATCCGTTACTTCGAAGACCCTAATTCCAACATCTATATCTTCAGGGTAAATGAAAATATCCCCATATATATTTTTATGGCCCTGATTGTGGCTCTGTTTCTGGGCCTTACAATCAGCGCCGAAGAAATTTTCAGAGACAGGAAAATACTGAAACGTGAGTCGTTTCTTAACCTGAGCCGATCAAGCTATCTGATGTCAAAAATTATTATCCTTTTTGTTATATCAGGCATACAATCATTCCTGTTTATTATCATCGCAAATACCATCCTGGGAATAAAAGATATGTATTTTGTTTACTGGCTTGCACTATTTTCAACAGCTGCTTTTGCCAATATGCTTGGGTTAAATATCTCTGCTACTTTTAATTCGGCCGTTACTATTTATATACTGATTCCATTGGTTATGATCCCGATGATGGTGCTCAGCGGTGCTATGTTCAGTTTTGACAAACTTAACCGCACTGTAAGCAGGGTCGATAAAGTACCTATCATTGCTGAATTTATGGTTACAAAATGGACCTATGAAGCCCTGATGGTTCATCAGTATAAGGATAATAAATATATGAACTATAAAAAATCACCCATTAAACTGTATGAACTGGAGAAAACAGAAAGCCAGTCGGATTACAAAAAAGTTTACTGGCTGCCTGAATTAAATGAAAGGCTTGAAAGAATCAACCGTGAACTCGACAATATCGGAACAGTAAGCATTTCAACTAATGATCTTATTTTGCTTGCCAATGAAATTAAAACTGAAAGTAAAATAAATACAAACGTCCGCCCGTTTGATGAAATAGAAAATCTGACCCCTGAAAAATTCAATAAAAACACAGCCAATAAAGTATATGATTATCTGAAGTCACTGGATAAATACTATGGCGATGTCTTTCAAAGAATCAGCGCTAAAAAAGAAAATTATATCAATTTCTGGCTTGAAAATAACCCCGACGGATATTATCTGCTTCGCGACAATTATCACAATGAGGGCATTTCTGATATAGTCAGAAAAG
>CAZBCB010000342.1:0-3840 GCA_964489905.1 uncultured Bacteroidales bacterium | reverse complement strand
CCACAATAAGTAATCATCCCTTTTCAGGATCTATAGGGATAGTTTCATTTTCGTCGAATTTATTTTCAGGTTGAAAATTTTTAATTACCGGTGCAGTTATCTTGACTTTATCTGGATTAAGTCCGGTACCTGCAAAATCTATATTAAGTTTGACTGCTACCCAAGTTGTAGCCCAGTTGGCAGTACTGATGAGCATCTTTTTATTCTTCAGATATGTTGTAGCCTGTACATTCTTAGTAGAGACCAGAGGTTTTTCTTCCCAGTAACCGATCATTTTTACATCCGCTAATCCAAAATTATCCCACACTTTCCATATCTCAGTTTGATCGCATAAAACGCAATCCATTGTCCAGTCAAACTGGACCATTTCAATCTAACGGGTCCACGCTGAAAATCAAAAAATTAAACAGGATTATAATTTATTTAATAATTTTCAACCGATAATCTAACACCTTTGGCACATCCTTATTTAACTTCAATATAGTTTTCATCGTACCATATCTGATTATAACATCTTGTTCAACAGATGAAACGAAGCAAGCTTCTTTAAGCCGATTCTCCTCCCAAACGATTCCAACTTCAATATTGCCTCTTGCTTTAAGCCCACGAATTGTTCCTTCTTTCCATGCATCAGGTAGAGCTGGCAATAACACAATCTCCCGGGTATGAGACTGCAAGAGCATTTCTGCAATACCAGCGGTAAGGCCAAAGTTACCGTCTATTTGAAAAGGAGGATGAGTATCGAAAAGATTATTAAGGAGATTCTCCCTCTGTAATTCAAGTATTTTATTCCATGCGGCATTGCCATCCAGTAGCCTTGCATAAAAATTGATCATCCACGCTTTGCTCCAGCCTGGTGAAAAACCCTGCCCTTTCGATGCATACATTTGTCTTCGTTCGATGGTCTTTTTGGCTGCTTCAAAGAGTTCTGGATGTTGCTCTGTTATTTGGGTTCCAGGGTACAATCCAAATAACTGCGAAATATGCCTGTGGCCAGGTTCATATTCTTCATAGTCTTCAATCCATTCCTGAACAATACCATATCGCTTGCTCACTTTGTTGGGTGGTAGGTTTTTAAGTACTTTTTTAATTTGAATAATAAATTTCTTATCCTCGCCAACGAGTGAAGCCGCTTCTATGCATGCATTAATCAATTCTCTCACTATCTGAATATCTATTGTTGCACCATAGCTTAGTTTATGTACTTCTCCATTTGGTAAACGGTATGAATTTTCAGGTGAATTTGATGGTGCAGTTACCCATTGTCCTTTTTTGTCCTTAATCAGAAAATCAATAACAAATTCTGCGCTTTCTTTCATTGATGGCCACGCATTGTTTTTAAGATAATCTACGTCTTGTGTAAAGAGGTAATGTTCCCATTGGTGAAGCACAAGCCATGGTCCGGCCATAGGAAATGTACCCCATCCAACACCATCAGAAATAGAAGTTCTACCAAAAGGATCAGTAAGATGATTTATGGTCCATCCTTTCGAATTAAATGTTTTTTGTGCTGTTAACCTTCCCGGTTCTCTCAACCTATTGATAAATTCTGATAGCACCAATGATGTTTCAGGCAGGTTACATACCTCGGCAGGCCAGTAGTTCATTTGAAGGTTGATATTTGTATGGAAATCTGAATTCCATGCTGCTGAATAATCCTTATTCCATATCCCCTGCAGGTTAGCAGGTAAGATACCCGGTCTTCGCGATGAACCCATAAGTAAGTATCTGCCATACTGGAAAAGAAGCACAGTCAATCCCGGATCCTCCGCTCCGGTCTTCACTAACATAAGCCGTTGATCAGTTGGAATGCTTTTGCATTTGTCGGTACCAAGCGAGAAATCAACCCTTTTGAACATAGCCGAATGATCTGATATATGATCAGATTTAATACTCTCAAAAGATTTGTTTCGTAAAGAATTAATTATTGAACTGCATTTGTTTAAAGGGTCAATAGAACTGTCGAAATTTAACATTGAGGAATTATAATTGGTAGCAGCTGTTAAGACGAAGAATGCCTCAGTGGCATCCTCTACAAAAAAACTGTTATTTACGGTCTGAATTCTTCCGTCTGTTGCTTTACCCCATAATATTGCTGCAAATTTCATATGAAGACCGGACGGGCCAACATCTCTGCCAGGCAAATCAACGATTTGACCTCTCATAAATAGTTCTTCATTTGATCTGGGAGCAACCACAGCATCCCGGTCTCTTGAAAATGATAGTTTGAAAGTGAGTTCCTTTGGTTTGGAAGAGGTAATGTGGATTACTATAACATTATCAGGTGCAGAAGCGAACACCTCACGGGTGAAAGTAGTTCCTCCCCACGACCATAATGTTGCTGCAATGCCGTTTTCAAGATCAAGTTCGCGGCGGTAAAAATTCAGTTGTGGGCAATCATCCGGCTGGTTAAACATTTCAAAATAGAGATCTCCCAACGGTTGATATGATCTAATTCTCATCGGATTACTGCGCAAGTGTTTTTCAGACAAATCCATTGCTTCTTTAATGTCACCATTCAGAAGTTTTTGCTGTATTACCTGAAGATAATTACCTGCAATCGCATCGGCATTTTCGATTCTCATCCCCGCCCAAAGACTTTCTTCATTTAATTGAATTCTCTCGTGAACAATATCCCCAAAAACCATTGCACCCAATCGGCCATTACCAACAGGAAGAGCCTCATTCCAATCTACAGCAGGCTTCTGATACCAGATAATCCATTTTCTTTTTTCGTCAAGGGATTGACTTTCTGAAATGGTCTTATTAAAAAAACAGAATAACAGAAATAATAGTTTCAGATATTTCATGAAAGTCAGAATTTACCTTAATGCAATGGATGAATAACCATAAGCATAATCTGCTTTATGGTATATTTACATACCTACTCACCAGGCGCTCTGTAAAGTTCTATATTGGAAATAATCGGACAAGCTTTTGATTTCAAAATTTTCATCCTAACTTTTGACGCTCTTATACAAGGAAATTTCCTTATAATCTTATATCCGATTGTTTTCCCCTCAACCACTAAAATCCATTTACCCTCTGAGAAAACTTCAACATTGAATTCCTGAACTCTCTGTCCAAGCTTAATATATTCCTGAATAAGAATTCTGTTCACCTCTGTTTCTTTATCAAGATCAATAACTAACTCCGCGACCGTTACTCCATCATTAGTTGCCCAATAAGTATTAGGATTACCGTCATTAACATTTTGGGGAGAAAATCGTCTTCCTCTCACATCTGATGCTGTAACCTTTTTTCCACGTGTCAGTTCATTTGAAAATTCCTTTTTCAACAGTTCCTTAAATCCCATTAAGGCTTTGACATCATTTTCATGAATTTGTCCTCTCTTATCAGGAGGCACATTTAAAAGAAGATTGCAATTTCTGCCAATGGAAGTGTAATATATATCGAGAAGTTTTTCAGGAGACTTCACAAGTGTGTCTTCTTTTTGATGCCAGAACCATCCAGGCCGTATTGACACATCTACTTCAGCGGGCACCCAGTATTTGCCATTTTCATGCCCTGTTCCAAGAATATTTTCAAATGGACCTCCAGGATACATTTCATCTTTATTCAGCAGACACCAGTTTGTAATACTACCAATACCACTTTCATTGCCAACCCATCTAACATCGGGTCCAGCATCACTAAACATTATAGCATTAGGTTGAAGTTTTCTAACTATTTCGATTGTATTTGGCCAATCGTAATATGAACTATTATCAATACTCCTCTTTTCTCTTGCCCCACCGTAATATCCATCACCGCCATTGGCTCCGTCAAACCATATTTCAAAAATATCACCATAATTTGTAAGCAGTTCGATGAGTTGGT
>CAZBCB010000341.1:0-3845 GCA_964489905.1 uncultured Bacteroidales bacterium | reverse complement strand
TAATTCTTTTCATCTTATTAATTATTTGAAAAAATAAACCTAATTCAATGTATTTATTGGATTAAAATCTTCCTTTTTAAAAGGAAGGGTAAAGATAAACAAAGAACCTTTACCTGGTTCTGATTTTACGCTTATATTTCCACCAAGCATTTGCACATAAGCTTTGGATATGGCAAGTCCCAGGCCTGAACCTCCTCTTGAAGCACTGTAGTCACTCCCGACCTGCCTGAAGCGGCCAAATATCAGTTTATGATACTTTTTATTAATACCTATACCGGTATCCTTAACAAAAAACCGCAAATAATCCTTCACCGGTCTAAAACCAAATTCAATATAACCCTGATCAGTATATTTGACAGCATTGGTCAGAAGATTAATCAATATCTGACGTAGTTTGACCTCATCTGTTCTGACGATATATGAACGGTTATCAAGTGGTTTTTTGATTCTGATCTCCAGTTCTTTATCAGCGGGTATGATACCTTTTATAATATTATTGACATCATCAAGCAATGATATAATGTTCACCCATGTATAATCGGGTGCTATCTGTTTTGTTTCTATCTTTGAAATCTCAATAATATCATTTATTATTGATAATAAATGCTTACCGCTGTTGAGAATTATATTAATATAATTAGTCCGGACTTCAGGGTTGATATCAGGTTCATTAAGTAAATGTGCAAATCCAAGTATGGCATTCATCGGCGTGCGTATCTCATGTGAAAGGTTTGCGATAAATGCCGATTTCTGTCTGTCGCTTTCTTCGGCTTTCTTTTTGGCTTTAATAAGTTCTTTTTCAGCTTTGTACCGCAGTGTGATGTCCTCAATAGAAGCTACCATAGCGTTTATGTTTCCTGCTTTGTCAATGAGTGGAGCAGCATTGACGGAAAGAATTAACCGATGACCATCTGGCCGTTCGATGGCATGTTTTATTCCATAAACCGGTTGTCCGGTTTTCATCACCTGTACAAAAGGAAGTAAATCATGAGGAAACGGTCTTCCTGATAAATCCGTAATCTTCCATAAAGGATCATCGTAAAATCTTTGATTGATATCTTTTTCTTTTAAACCCAGTATTTTTTCAGCAACAGGATTTGCAAAACTGATTTTACCGCTTTTATCAACCACAGTAATGCCAACAGGACTTGTTTTTGTTATCCTTTCAAGTAATTCCTTCTGTTCATTCAGAGCGTTTTCAAATTGTTTTCTCTCAGTAATATCATGGATGATGGAATATAAAAGTGTTTGGTTGCCAATTTTCACCGGTCCGCTGAAAACTTCAACATCACGTAACGCTCCGTTAGCCAATCGATGAATAAAATAAAATTGGTTTCGCCTGGCTTCCTGAGCGGCTTTCATTTCCTTAGCAATTTCTTCAGGGCTTAAAGTATTGATTTGCGAAATTTTCATTCTTTTTAAATCTTCCTTTGGCCAGCCATAGTATTTAACTGCCGCTGCATTGGCATCAATTATTTTTCCGTTTTCCGGATCAATAACCAGCATAACAGCATGATTATTATCAAATAACACCCGGAAATATTCTTCTAATTTTACTTTTTCGGTTGAAGCTATAGTCGACGAAAGATTATTATTTTTTAGTCGTTCAATCTCTTTTAAAGCATGATTGAGTTGACGTCTGAGTGATTTAATTTCATCCATTGACTCATCAGTACTATCATAAAAATCTTCAGACATTGTTAACCGCTAAGTGATATAAATTTATCAAAAAAAGGCAAATAATTGATATCTGATATAAAAGTTTTAATATGTAACTGTTATCAGATAAAGTTAATATTAGAAAAGAAAGAAAAATGGTTTATCATTATAAGGATAATTAACCTTCAGCCTTATTGTTTAACTGAAAAATATTTTATTTTACATGAATCAGTTTTCCTGTTAACGTATTTTCTAATGGAAATATCTGATTGGTCTCACCATATAAATAAATATTTCCTGTTCCGTACACACCGTACCATAAGGTTCCTGTGACTCTTATTTTGCAGTCTCCTTTAGAATAGTTCTCTACATAAGCATCTTCGGCAATCAGCCCTGAAGCATCAATCGACATAATGGCAAAATTCCATAAGCCCATGGTACGGGTATATCCTCTGAGTGTCAACATGCCGCCACTGGGGTGATTATTCCAGAAATAAAAATTATCGCAGTTCAACTCAAGGTTGGCCATACCTAATTTGTTACCGAGAGAAATACCAAAATGCTCTGTAATAATAGGATTTAGCGTTTCAACAAATGAAGTTTCATCTACGGTAACTTTTTTTATACTGTCGGAGCTGATATAGATTTTAATCTTATTGGTCTCCGGACTTAGCCACATGCCTCTGGTGTCATTGTCCAGTATTAATTTATTATTTTCTACCTTACATATAATTCCGTCAATAAATTCTTTACGTCCTTGTATTTTAACTGAAAACAACGTATCCTGTATCAGGTAAACATGAAATACGCTTTTTATCCAGATGGTATCAAACGGAGGAATATCATTAATAACAACCGTTTCATTATCAAATTCTTTTGAGCAGGATGTCAGAAAAAACTGAGAAACAGAAGTAACTATAAGCATGGCTGTAATAAATGACAAAGCCAGGGAAAAGATTGATTTTTTATGCAGCAATTGTTTCATAACTCGATATTATCTGATTGATTACCACCGGTAACCCAGCCCGATTTCGGGGAAATCAAGAATATGTAAATGTGATTTCATGGCAATACTCACTAGTATATGTTTAGCAATGGTATATCTTAATATTCCCCTGTTATACATGATATTATTTTCTACCTTGTCTGTAAAAAACATATAAATACCTTCCTGAATGATAATACTAAACCTGTTGTAGAACACTTCCTGTGACAGGTGAATACCTGTCCGGTAGTCATATTTGTTTTTATAATTTTCTGTATTGTCAACAGACATTTCTGTTTTTGTTGATGAATCATAAAAGATATCTGCTCCAAGGCCGGCCCTGAAAACCCTGAATAGTTCATACTTGTATTCAGCAGTAAATGAGGAAGTAATAAAGAATTTTTCCTGAAATGCCCTGGTATGTTTTCCTCCGAAAGAATAAATAATTTCAAAGTAATGCTTTCTCTGAAGAGGCATTAAAGTATTATGTTGCAATGCTAAGTCATTACCCATGCGGAAACCTATTCCGGCAAAACCTGTAACATAATTAATTCCCAGATTTGGTTCACGCATATTGGCATTTGAAAAATGATCAAACGAAATACCAGTATGAAAATTCAGCCTGTCTATTGTATATTTAACCCCCAGTCTTGCATTGAAGTGTATATTGATGTGTGACCCGACAGCAATATTCTGGTAGTTTTCGCCGGGATCAAAAATGCGTGTAACATAACTAATGCCAACACCAATCTGGTTATAAATGTTAAAATGATTATGTTTAAGCCAGTATAAAGAGAAATAAGGAAACAGCGCTATTTCACGGCCATTTGCTTTATCATTGCCTAATGTAGAGTAAAAAAGCCTGAAACCATATTCGGGATAATTATATAATTGTTCCCACTGACTTTTCCCGGTTGTTCTTTTTGAAAGACTTAATCCTGCTGAATATACATGATCTTCAACAACATAAAGGAAATTCTTATATTCGGGGATAACTAATCCGTAATTACAGGTTGCATCTATATTACAGCCATTAAAAAACAATGGCCAGGCATGGACATGAAGATTAATCAAGCCAGAAAAACCAAAAATCAGGGTTAACCAGAAATATTTATATTGTTTAACCATGTTTCAAATATAAATAATTTGTATTAAGCCGAAAAAGAGTACATTCCCTAATTATTTACAGAATAATATCAGT
>CAZBCB010000340.1:0-3856 GCA_964489905.1 uncultured Bacteroidales bacterium | reverse complement strand
AGTAAAAAACCTTACCATGAATAAAATCTGATTGGTTTGCTAAATAATAAAATTATTCTTTAATACATTAGCAAATTAATTAAAAAAATGCAAACTTGTTTTTTTATAACAACTAAATCAGCAGCTTGTTCAATTAACTAAAGGAATAACAATCATGAAACTCAGGCATTTAAATGCATTTATAAGCGTTATGGTATATGCATCAGGAGTCGGGCCATTAACTTTTGATGGATGCAATGGTGAGTTTCTGATTTGTGATGATATATTAAAATATTCCAGATGAAATTAGGGATTTGTCGTTTAAGTTACATACCTCTGCGGAAAGACCCTTCCGAAAAAAGCGAAATGGTCAGCCAGTTGCTGTTTGGCGAAACCTATAGCGTGGAAGAAGAATCAGGAGGATGGTGTTATATCACCACCGAATATGATAATTATAACGGATGGATTGATAATAAAATGTTCACTGAAGCTTCTGAAAGTTATTACCTTAAAGTAAAGAAGAATAGCTGCCTTATTAATAGCTTGCCTGTATTAAAACTTGCAATATCAGGGAATGGTCATTTGTTTGTTCCGGCTGGCAGCACATTGGGTAATCTCGCTGATGATAAATTCATAGAGTCAGATAAGATTCGCTATCGCATTCCCGGCTCTGCCATAAAAAAAATCATTGACAGAAATGTTTCAGTTGTCCGCACAGCTTTACAGTTTATCCATACTCCTTATTTATGGGGAGGCAGGTCATCATTTGGGTTTGATTGTTCAGGTTTTACACAAATTGTTTATAAAATTCATGGAATCAGATTGCCCCGCGACGCAAGGCAACAGGTTTCAATAGGACAGCTGATTACCGAAGTAAAAGATGTTTCTGAAGGGGATCTGATTTTTTTTGGTGATAAAGGAATTAATATCACCCACGTTGGTATTGCCCTTTCAAATAACAGTATCATTCATTGTTCAGGTATGGTTCGCGTAGATAAACTTGATCAAAATGGAATATTCAATGCTGACCTTAAATGCTACACACATAGACTTCATTCAATAAAAAGGTTAGAAAAGCCTGATGAATCTGAAAATTTACATCAGAAGGGGTGATATTGTCATTTGTTTCTGACGTCTATGTCTTCAAGCAGGTTCCAGTATCCATCATCAAATTTTAATCCGTCAAAAGAAAAATCAGGGCCGTAATACTGGTACAAACCGGTGTATGATGAACTGGATGGTGAAAGATGATCGAATACAATCATTTTAAGGGTTTCATTATATTTCAGGCTCATGGCAACCTTTGCTGAATATGCAAATAAAAGCCTGTACTGAATGTTTTTTCCTGTTTTAAATACCGGTGCTCCGAATATAAGTTCTGCATTATCCTTAAAATACAGACAATCAATGATTTTTCGGCTGATAAACAAGCTATGCGGATCATATCCCAACAAAGTATATAATGTGGTATTCCCCCATTTTTTTTCAATAATCTCATAATACAGGGCTCCATACCATGAATCCTTATTTAAATCGCGAAATAACAGGGTTTCAGAAATATCTAAGCTGTCTTTAAGTCGGAAAACAATATGAGGATCAGCGCTGACCGGCTTATATAATATATATCCGTAATAACGCTGAGTAGCATTACTTAATAAAAAATTCCATGTGAAAATTCTCACTTTGCCATCTTTACTAACAATTTTGCCGATATTTCTGAGCGAATCGAAGGGATATGAAAAAGCCTCCGGTTTTTCTAAGATTTCTGCAAATAACTGATCAATTTCATTAAATATTTTTATTCTTTCACTGTCGGTTTTAATACCCGCTGCTCTGGCAAATAATTGCTGCAATTCTGTTTCATAATTTTTTATTACGGGTTGCTTGGCAATGGAATATTCAGAATGAAAATATATAAGCAGATAAAAAATAAAAACAAAACGCATCTGAAACAAGTTTATTTATGGTAAGCAAAAATTATGCCTTCAGTTCCGCTTTTTGTATATATGTAAAATGATGTGTTAAAATATCTTTTTATTTGGCAATAAGGTTGATGTCTTTTAAGAGTTTATCCTTGTATGATTTACCGATTGGGATGGACTTATTTCCATCATGGGTTTTCATTATTATGGAATTATCTTCGATAATATTGATCCTGCTTGTATTAACGATAAACGATCGATGCACCCGAGAAAACCGGCTCATGGGTAATTTTTGTTCAATGGCTTTCATCGTAAAGTGAATGGTGAAGCGTTCGTTGAAAGTATTAAAAATAACATAGTTTTCAAGGGCTTCAATCCATAAAATATCTTCAAATTTAAGTCTTACAAGGGCTGAATTTTTCTTAATAAAGATCTCGTCTTCTTTTGAATCGACCTTGTTTTTAAACCTGATATTTGCCTTATTTATGGCTTTGAAGAACCTGCTGTAAACAATCGGTTTCAGAAGATAATCAGTGACGTCGTAATTGAATGCATCCAGGGCATACTTTTCTTTTGATGAAATGATAATAATCTGAGGTGGATTGGTGAGCGATTCAAGGAAATCAATGCCACTCATTTCAGGCATTTCAATATCAAGAAATATCAGGTCAATATCAGAATCTTCCGTAAAGGCATTAATGGCATCAACAGCATTATCATATGATGCTACCAGGTTAAGCTGTTCGGTTCGGGAAATAAATTCCTCGATAATTTTCCTGGACATCAGGTCATCATCAATAATTATACAATTCATAATAATATGTTTTCGTCAACTAAAAATATAGTTTCGTCAAACTAAACATCAAATATATAAAAAAAATTGATAATAACCTGAAAAAAATGTTCAGCTTGATTACTGATAAGAGTGCGTTTTACTGATTTGTGGTGAAAAATTTTTCAATGTTATCTGACCTTCTGATACTGTTTTTTATCCATTGCACTTTAAGTTGATTGATTTCAGTTTGAGTCAGCTGCCATGGAATATCTGTTTTCTTAAGCCTTTTTGTTAGTTCATATAAAACAATGGCCACAGTAACTGAAATGTTCAGACTTTCTGTAAACCCAACCATAGGTATGGTAATAAATTCATCAGCCATAGAAATGGCTTCATCTGATAACCCTGTTAGTTCAGTCCCAAATACCAAAGCCGCTTTACCTTTATGAAGGTCAAAATTCTCAACTGATGCACCTTTTTCATGCGGACTGGTGGCTACAATCCTGTACCCTTCTGATTTTAGCCGGGTTAATGCTTCACGGGTGTTATGATCGGTTTGATTATACTTATATAAAGTAAGCCATTTATCTGAGCCAAGTGTAACGTCAGGATTAAGGCGGTATTGGTTTTTGTTCTCAATAACGTGTACATCCTGTATGCCGAAACAGTCGCATGAACGGAGCACTGCGCTTGCATTGTGTGGTTGAAATATATCTTCAAGTACCACAGTAAGATACCTTGTCCGCACGGCAACTACCTTATTTATTAGTTGCATGCGCCTTTTGGTTATAAACTGCGCCAGATATTGAATGAGTCCTTCTTCCATTGATGCAGGCAAAAAAAAAGGGAGCATCGTTGCTCCCTTTAATCCCTTCACACAATGTTATTTTACAACATCTGCCAGATCGCTGCCTGCTTTGAATTTTACAACTTTCTTTGCAGGAATTTTAATTTCTTTGCCGGTTTGCGGATTCCGACCAGTTCTTGCACTTCTTTTTGCAACTGAGAATGAGCCGAAGCCTACCAGTGCAACACGGTCACCTTTTTTCAGCGCTTGAGTAGTAGCTTTAATGAAAGCATCAAGAGCTTTTTTACTGTCAGCTTTTGTTAAACCAGCATTAGCAGCAATGGCATCGATTAATTGTGCTTTGTTCATAATAACAAATTTTTAGGGTTAGTA
>CAZBCB010000339.1:0-3868 GCA_964489905.1 uncultured Bacteroidales bacterium | reverse complement strand
TATGGTAAAGCTCGTGAAAAACGCTATTATGATTTTCAGATTCATATAATTAATCTATTTATCAACCTTTTTCAATTCCTTCAGAAATATTAATTATGTTACATGTAATTATTTATGCATCATAAACAAGTTCAACATGTTTTATCTTAATATTAGTATTTTTGTTTTTATTTCACCTGCCGCATTCAGTTTCACCATATATACACCCCGCACAAGCGATGAAATATCAACGGGTATAACGTATTCTGCCAGACCTTCTCTTTGCACGGAGTACATAACTGTATTTCCGCTTATGCTTATTATTTCAAGAATGACTTTAGCCTCCGTGGCTAATTTTATTTCGGAATAGAATACTTCGGAAGCAGGATTGGGATAAATTTCAAAATGCTTAATCAATGATTCATTCAGAGCAGATTTCTCTTTATGTGAGACATCAATATCTGGTTCAAGAATGTCGATATATTTTCCTTTTACCGAAGAGCAGCCGGCAAGTGTAGCAAAAAGTTCAACGTAATAATTACCTGAATTATTAAATACCAGTTCTTTGTAGTAACCTTCGTCAGTGACGATTTTTGCTTCATCGGGCAATTTCCATGAACAGGTTTCAGCAAGTGGCCATGATACTTCGATAATGATAATGGTATCGGTACTGTATGCCTGGCTAATCATCAGAAACTCTGCATTCAGCAGGTTATCCGAAACAAACAGATGCAGCGTGTCAGATACCGGGCAGCCCTGCTGAGAAACAGCGCTCATGTAATAAATGTCAGGCACAGAAAGTTCAGCAACAGGCTGGTCAGATGAAAAACCATTACCCGAATGCCAGTGTATGTCTGTAAATGCATTACCCGGATAGGCTTTGTATATCTGACCAGAACAGATTGTCATTTCAGAAGGAAGTTCGGTTTCAGAAATTATGGCAGGATTATTAAGAACAAAGGTTCCGTCATAACGGCACCCTTTTGAATCAATAACCTGAAGATAATGATTGCCGGCACATAGGTTATCAACTGTTTGTGCTGTGTCGTTGTTATTCCATATGTAAATATATCCTCCGTTCCCTCCTGATGCAATAGCTGAAAGTGAACCATCACAGAAATCGTGGCATGACGGATCTGTTTTAAAAGATGCAATAATATTTACAGGTGCTGGTTGTGTAACTGGTGTTGCAGTAATATTAAGAGTTTTAGTGCAGCTCATGGCATCGGTTACAGTTACTGAAAAAGGTCCTGCCGGAAGATGTTTATTGATGCTTGTGTCAGATGTTACTGGAGTCCATTTGAATGAATAAGGCTCAATGCCATTTGAAACACTGACAACCGCATATCCGTCACTGCCATTATAACAAGACACCGGCTTTACATCAACAAGCTGTAATACCAGCGGATTATTATCTTCAATAAGTGGCATCACTTCGTTACTGGTGCAACCGTTTGAGTCAGCAACCTGCAACACATAGGGCTTATCTGAAGGAGGTAGGCTGTCAACAGTTCCGGTGTACATACCCAGATAAGCCGAATAATCAAGAGGAGTAACATAACGCTTGTCATCTATGATATAGGCTGTAAGCGGAGGAGTACCCGGATAAGCGCCAACTGTGGCCTTTCCGTATTGCATACTACAGTATGCATTTTCGGTTGACAGCAACAACAACTGCGGAGGCTTACGATCAGGAAGCACAATGGAAAGAGAATCACGGCAACCTCGTTGATCAATAGCCGTAACATTATAGGTGCCTTTAATAAGGCCTATTAATGATCTGGTAGTGTCACCTGTATTCCACAAAAAGCGGTAAGGTGGCAATCCATTGTTTATATCAACGGAAATCTTCCCCAATGGTTTATTACATGCTGAGCTATCGAGGTATTTAAGCGATAATACAGGCTGAAGTTCAACAGAATCAGTAATTTCAAATCCGGCTGCAATTTTGCAGTTGTCTGCATCAGTAACCTTAACAAAGTATTTCCCAGCTCTAAGCCCCTGAATAGAGCCATTTGCAGATGATTGTCCGAAATTGGTACCTGAATAATAATACAGATATGGTGGTTTACCACCAGATACATTAATTACTGATGTACCTGTAGGCATTCCGCACCAAGATTTAGTGAAATTTAATCTGTCGATCACCGGCCCGTTAATATCATTAACAACCACATAAAAAGGTTTTTCACAACCGATGCTGTCAATAACAGACACGTTATATACACCTGAATAAAGATTATTCATAATGGGAGAAGACACAGGCAAACGTGAGACAGAGTCGGGCCACCTGAACAGGTAAGGTGCAATACCACCTGCAACAGAAAGCGCAACGCTTCCGTCATGTTGTCCGCAATGTGCGTTAGTCACATCAGAAAACAGTTCGAGGTCAGGTCCGTCGTTTAATGTATAATCGGCTTCAGTCATGCATTGATAGCGGTCGGTAACCACCACGTGGTAAGTACCCTCTTTCAGATTGCCAACCGTTGAAAGTGTATCTTTACTACTGCTACTCCATTGATAGCGAAATGGAGGTGTTCCGGCAGCTATGTTTACCTTAACTGTTCCTGTCGGCATGTCACACCATGGCTGTTTAAGTAAATCAAAGCCTGTAATTTGCGGCGCAGGCCGATCGGGTACAAAAATATCGCCTGATGCCTCACACCCAAGTGTATCTCTGATTTTTAATACATAATTTCCAGCTTTCAGCATCATGGGATTGAAGTTAGTAATCACACCAAAGCCTGTTTTGGACCAAATATATTTATATGAACCATTACCGCCGGTAACATTGTAACCGATTTTACCCAACGGTTTATTACATGCGGCAGAATCAAGCAAGGTAAGTTTCACAGCTATCGAATCGGGTTGACTGATAAGCACAGTAAGGGTATCCGTATTACAGCCTGCAGCATCACGGGCCCAAAGATCATAACGGGCTGCCGGAATATTGCTAAACAGACCGATACTGTTTAACCGTGAAAATTTTTCTGACTGCAGATGAAATTCATATTCATTTAACTTGCTGCCCGCTGCTGATGTCTGTATTAAGCCATTTGTATAACCATAGCAGGTGGCATTTTGTCTGGCAAGCAAATTTAAGGTAAGCTTACCGGCCTTTATTTCTGTTGTGGTATCGGCATAACAGTTGCGGCTGTCGGCCAGTCGTAATGAGTATATCCCAAAGGGTTTATCAGTGAAAATATTCATCGGAGAAAATGTTTGTCCGGCATCAATTGAATACCTTATAGTACCTGTTCCGCCTGAAGCATTAATGGTAATTCTTCCATCAGCGACTTCTTTACATGAAGACATCTCAGTAATAACACTGTTAATCCTTAGTTCAGGAGGTGAGGTTACCATGATGTCGCTATGTTTTTCAACGCAATTACGGTTATCTTTTATAACAGCAGTGTAATAACCTGATCCTACATTAGTAAGTTGATTACCCCTGGCTACGGTATCGTTTAGTTCGTTCACCCAGGCATAAAGAAAAGGATTATCAGGACCTGAAATTGAATTTACCACGACACTTCCTGTACTTTCGCCAAAACAACGCGGTTCGTTTATGGTATAATCTAAAGATGCTTTTGCTTTATCCTCAAGCCTGACTGTTTTTAAAGTTTTACAATTTGAATAAATTCCTTCTGCCTGAAAATTGGCATCGCGAATTTCGAGTAAATAGTTCCCGGCTTTCAAATTATTGAATGATCGGGGTAATGAACCCACTGCCCCCGAATCGGTCTGATTAAATACAAATCGATAAGGCGCTTTTCCGTTTGATATACCGGTAAGGTTTATTGCACCATCATTATAACCAATACATGATGGTGAGACGGTAGTAGTGGTAAAATTAATTTCGGGAGCAGCCGGAATAACAAGATTATTA